>QMWE01000068.1 GCA_003661465.1 Hadesarchaea archaeon | reverse complement strand
ATAAAGAAGAAAACTAATGATTTTCAACGAAAGGATCTCATATTGGAGGTCTACCTTACTCAAGCCAAGCACTAGTAATGTGAAGAGAAAGCTCATCCCACAATGCCCGTAGATTTCTGAAACAATACGTTTTTCTTTTCTTTCAGGAATTAGCATACTGAGGAAAAATATCCAGATAACAACACAGATCAGGTATGCCCACATTTTATCGCCCTCGTGTTTTTTATTTTTCCTTTTCTACAACGAAGAATTCCTTATTAAATCAATGCACATACGGAGAAAATTGAGATATCCGAGTTTATTGAGTTGATAAAAGTTGATTTCATTTCTGACATGTAGAAATTGAAGAAAATAATTTTTATCATCCGCTCCACCAAAATAAGTTAAGAATCCAACTACATTTGAGGAAATGGTCTCATGCCGGAAACCACTTTGGAAACGATATTGGAGGCTACTGTGTACATCTTGGGATTGGTATTTGCCGGATTCATCGTGAGGATAATCTCAGCCCGAGTAAAAAGTATCGAGCAGATCACAAAACTTTGTTTCCGTTATCTCAACATATTTGTACTATGGGGGGCATTACCTGCTGTTGTGTTTGTTTCCATCGCTAGATATAGCCTAGCGCAGATAATCGGGTTTGGAAACGCGATATTCTTGGCCTCCGTTGGGCTTGGCGTATGCTTTATTTCACCGATAGTTATTTCTCATATTGCAAAAGACTCCAAAGAAACCACCATTGCATTGGTCATGAACTCCGCTTTCATGAATGTGTCTTATCTTGGTCTTCCGGTAATTTATGCATTGCTTGGTACTGAGGGGTTGGGCCCCGCGGCTTTATATGCCATGACGATTGGTGTGTTGCATTTAATTTTCGGCATAGCTATGGCATCTCACGCTTCTAAGAAACAGTTAAGCTTAGGTACTTTGGTGGAACACGTCATCACGTTCCCGGCGGCTTTTGCACTTATCGTTGCCCTGCTGTTTGTCGGTTTTGGAGCCCCCATCCCTACAGTTGTCCGCAATTTTTTTGATGCGTATCTCGCAAAACCGTTTTTTGCTTTGATGCTGGTTGTGGTTGGATATCAGATGCACATCGTGAATCCAAGAAAATATTTGGGTGCTTTAAGCATGGTAGGTGCGATCAGATTTTTGGTATCTCCACTCGTGACGTATCTCGGGATCGTGATGCTCGGATTAAGTGTGGCCACAGATATAACTCCAAAACCGGCCTTGATTCAGTCAGTAATGCCTCCTGCTATTTTCAACCTGATACTCGCTTATAATTACAAGTTGGATCTCAAATTATACGGTGCACTTTTCTTTTACTTGACTCTGATATCCTTATTTATCGCGCTCCCTGTGTTGCTCTACTTTATTTCTTGACCGGTTCTCCGATGGAATCAAAAGATATTTTCTCTTGTACCAATGCTTGTAGAGTTTTCCCTAACTCTGTTTCTGGTATTCGAACTTGTGCGGCCGTGTCCCGATCTCTGATGGTCAGAGTATTATCTACCAGGGTTTGATGATCAATGGTTATACAGTATGGTGTGCCGATCTCATCGGCTCGAGCGTATCTCCGACCAATGGAGCCGGAATCATCGTACTCAACCATAAATCCTTCTGATTTTAGTTGATCATATATTTCGGTGGCCTTTTCTGGCAGGCCATCACGATTCAAGAGCGGAAACACTCCGACTGTTATGGGGGCTAGCCACTTTTTAAGTTTTAGAAGCTTTCGTTTTCCTTCAGAGGTGTACGAATGCTCAAGGACGCAGTAGAATGGACGGTCTATGCCGTAAGATGGTTCCACTACATGACATAGTACTTTTTCTCCACCATAGAATATCGTTAGATCCTCTTTGCTGAATTTGGCATGACGAGAAAGATCATAGTCGGTACGATAGGCCAACCCTGCTACCTCGACCCATCCAAACCGTTTTGTGGAGACCTCAGCATCCCATGTTTCTTTAGAGTAGTGTGCCCGTTGGCCAGGGGTCTGTTCTCGAAAACGTATCGCTTCTTCAGGTATTCCAAGTTCCAACAAAAAGCGTTTTGTCAAAGCTAGATAGTAAGCCATGAGTTTGTTGCATACTAAACCCTCATTCACCGCCTGCTCCACTGTTATCCTCGTAATATGTTGTCTGTTTTTCATTTGATCGGTGGCTAGCCAGAGTCCTATTTGTTCACCGGCCATTTTGGAAAACTTGGGATGAGTGGGATTCTTCGGGTCGAAAAATACCTCAGCCTCTGCCATTGTGAATTCTCGGAGTCTTATAATGCCCTGTCGTGGAGAAACCTCATTTCGGTATCCCTTTCCTATCTGTACCACACCGAACGGTAGCTTTCCACGGGCGTGGCGTTGAAGTCGTTTAAAATCTATGAAAATTCCTTGGGCGGTTTCAGGCCGCAGATATCCCACACGTTTGCTTCCAGGGCCGATGGTGGTACGAAACATCGCGTTGAAATAAAAAATTTTTCCGAGGGTTCCGCCGCATTCTGGACACCGGACCCCCTTCGTCTCGAGGAACTTTTCCATCTCGGTTTTTGACATGCCTTCGATGTCCACATCCGCTTGTTCGCGGGCAAGGTCCACGGCTCTGAATGCCTCGCCGCATTTGTTGCACTCAACCATTGCGTCAACAAAATGGTCGACGTGCCCACTGGCTCTCAGAACGTCCTCGGGTGTTATGGTGGGAGAATCGATCTCGAAAAAACCCTCTCTGATGACATAAAACTCGCGCCATTTCTGAATTATCTTATTTTTCATCACCGCTCCCAAAGGGCCAAAATCATAAAAGCCACCCACCCCTCCGTAGATCTCAAAAGAGGGCCAGATGAATCCACGTCTTCGGGCCATTTCCATTATTTCGTCCGGTTTTTGGTTCACGTGCCCACCGCAATTTCAACAGTTGGAGAGCCTAAAAAATTATCCACTACACTAGTGCACGGAGCAGGTCTATATCTCTCACAAGCCCGATCAGTTTTCCATCTCCAGAGAGGACAGGGGTCTGGTCGACTTTATGTTGTTTCATCAGTTGGGCCACTCTGCTGATGGGTGTTTTTCTGGTGATAGTTATGAGATCCTTGGTCATCACGTCCCTCACGAGCTTTTCCGGCACCTTGAGTTTACGTTTTGTGATATAGATACGTGCTTCACTGTCCCACGTCCAGCTGTCCCCTTCACTTCTTCCCGTCATCTGGCTCATCTTGGAGTCGACTTCTACATCGCTTACTCTTATTATATCGGAGTCGTCGATTATCCCCACCAGATCACCGTTTTCGTTGATCACGGGTAGACCGCGAAAATTCGATAGCGCCATTATCTCTAAAGCTGCTTTGAGAGTCGTGCCATCCCATATTGCTATCACGTGAGGGCGCATGTAGTCTGCAGCGGGTTTTTCTATTTTCATCTCAGCTATCGCTCGATGTACGATGTCCCTGACGGTAATTATGCCTACCAATTTTTCATTTTTCAGCACGGGAAGTCTTCGAACCATCGAACCTAGCATCTTCTTCGCTGCTTCCTCCAGTTTGCTATCTGGCTCCACGGAGATTATGTTTCTGTCTACCAGCATAGCGAGTTGATCCTCATCCGGCTTCTCGAACAGCCCTTTGAGCGTTATCATGCCCACTAGCTCGTTGGTCCCCTGTTTGACCACAGGGAGAGCGCTGGCGTTGATTTTCCTCAAAAGTTCGAGTGCGTCAGCTCTTCTTCCGGGCACTTCTACCCACTTGACCTCTTTGGTCATCACATCTTTTACTTGCATGTTCCCGCATCCATTACGTATTGAAAGAGTTGTTCCTTAAAACCAATTTTCTCTGTATCCCTCAACTTATAAGTTTGCCGTTCACGTAAATCGTTCTGATGTTATCAGGACGTGCTCGGTTAACCAGCCCGGCATAAACGTCGGATATGTTCAATAGGTTGTCTCCTCGGGCTAGGATCATGAACGTTGCTCTTTCGCCCTCCTTTATGGGCGTCCATGGCAAATCAAAAAGTTTTATCGGTTCCACCGTGGCCGCTCTCAGAAGAGATCTAGCTTCCTCACTGCCCGCCGATGGGGTGGAGCCACGCAGAGACGCCCAAGCAAACGAAAGCTCTTCAAACATATTTGGCTGACAGACCATCGCGTTGTCAGTTCCTAGACAGAATCTGACTCCCGCCATAAGGGCCATGTGAAGCGGCGGGCTCCCAACGCTTAGCAGGCTATTTGCCCGTGGACAGAACACCACGGGGACGCGTTTTTTTCTGAGGAGGGCGAAGTCCTGTTTGGTCGCGTGTGTGGCGTGTACTACGAAAGAGGAACCCAATTCCACAGCTAGTTTTACTTCGCTCCATCCGGAATATCTCATCGAAATCTCTTGGGCTTTTTTTGTCTCGGCAACATGGACGGCGAGCAGTTTTTTTGCGTGGCGCGTCTGGCGCGCAATTTCAAGAAGTTCATCCGGCTCGAAGGCGTCTAATGATGAGATCCCTATGCCATCTCCTCTATCCAGCACCTTGGAAAGTTCCTTTAGGTCTGTGGGTCGTCCTAAGACGATCGATTTCACAGGGGTATGTGGAAGTTGCTTGATGATTCCAATTCCGGCAATCCCTCCTTCTCTGAAATCACAGTGAGCAAGCGTGCCTGTGCGAAGCATGTCCCTGAGTGTCGCGGTAGTGGACGTCACGATATCCTTGAGTGGGCTGGAATTCAATGCTTTGAATTTTTCTCCGGATGGTCCGACCACCTTTGACTGTGTCTTTCCGAGGTAGCGTTCCTTCGCGATGGAGTCGACGATATGAGTGTGTGCGTTTATAAACGGTGGAAGGATGAAACCGTGTTTTATATCTGTGGCTCTTCCAGGCGGAGAGCCCTCGGCTATTTTTTCCACGATACCATTTCTGACGACGATATATCCACGTGTGAGTTCGAGATCATCGCCTTCCAAAATTACAGCATTGGAGAAGACCTTCCTGTTCATGCCACCCAATGCAATATTTGGGATAACCCGTTTAAGTTTAAGCGGGTGAGGTATGCGGCTTATCGTTTATCATGCTGGTGAGTGCGACCCTCGGCGGTGTACGGCGATGCGGCTGTATCGCACAGGGAATATTGAACTTGTTCGCTCTT
>QMWE01000067.1 GCA_003661465.1 Hadesarchaea archaeon | reverse complement strand
TCCGGCTATCTCCCTGTCAACGTTCCAGGTGTGCAGGACCTTCTTCCCGTCGTGCCCTATCCACCCCCTCACGAAGAGCGGTTTTCCTATTGCCCCCCCGTCGATCAACTCCTTCGCCTTCCTGACGTTCGAGAAATATCTGAGGTTTGAACCCGTCTTGAGAAATACCCCGTTCCGATCAGCAGCATCTACCATGGCACGCGCCTCCTTTGGGTTTCGAGCCAATGGTTTTTCACAGATGACGTGCTTTTTAGCTTCCAATGCCGCGATAGAGACCGGAGCATGATATTTGTTCGGTGTGGCCACTACCACGCAGTCGACATCATCCCTCCTCACGCCTTTCAGGTAATCGGTAGTATACTCGCATCCAATTTCACGTGCCAATCCAGCAACAAGTTTTTCGTCCGTGTCCACTAGGCAGGATATTTCGGCGCCGATCTTCTTGAGCGCATTTATCCTTCTGCTCCCGAATCCCCCACAACCGACCACACAGAATCTGATCATCATTTCCCTTCCTTCGCTGAGAGGATAGCCTCAGTTATATATTTTATCTGGTCTTTGGTGAGGGTGTTTCCCGATGGGAGGTTTATCCCTTCTCTGCTGAGCTTCTCTGCCACAGGATATTTTTCCCCTCGGTACTGCTTTGCGTAAACCGGCTGAACATGAATTGGATAAAAAGCGGATCTCGTCTCTATTCCTCTCTCCTTCAAATATGTCATCAGCTTGTCCCGGTCCATCCCGAAGGAATCCTCGATGAGAACGGTATACATCCAGTAAACGTTCTTCGCCCACAAAGCTTCGGGAGGTGTCGAGATCCCGTCCACACCTTTCAGCAAAGAGTTGTACAGCCTAGCGTTGCGTCTCCGTGTTTCCACGGACTTGTCGATCAGTTCCATCTGAGCCACACCTATGGCTGCCTGGAGGTTCGTCATCCGATAATTGAACCCGATGTAACGGTGCAGAAAACGTTTTGGCTCAAATGCTTGGTCGCGAAGGAGTCTGCACATCTCTGCTATTTTCTCATCGTTCGTGACCACCATGCCCCCTTCTCCAGTGGTCAGAATTTTGTTGGCATAAAAACTGAAACAGCCGGCATCGCCTAGGGCCCCAACCTTTTTACCCTTGTACTCGGCGCCGTGTGCCTCAGCGGCGTCTTCGATCACGTAAAGATCATGGTTTTTTGCTATTTCAGAAATCTCATCCATGTCGCAAGGGTGACCGTAGGTATGCATCACCATGATGGCCTTTGTCCTCTTCGTGATCTTCTCCTCGATTTTAGCAGGGTCAATGTTCCAAGTATGAGGCTCGGAGTCGACTAAAACGGGCTTGGCCCCTGTATAAGTTATGGCGTTAGCTGTAGCGATCATCGTAAACGCCGGACATAATACTTCATCTCCAGTTTTTATCCCAAGACTGGCCAACGCAAGATGTAGAGCTGTAGTCCCATTACAAGTAGCTATCCCATACTTTGCACCACAGTACTTGCTGAACTTTTCTTCGAACTCGTTGATGTACTTCCCCTTCGAGGAGATCCAATTGGTTCGAATACAATCCGTGACGTACTTCAGCTCTTTTTTCCCTAATTTTGGCTCACATACGGGAATCATGAAGATACCCCTCGTCAATAATCAAAAGCCCTTGTTCAACGTGCTTTAATATCTTTTGCCAGGAGCAGCCAATATGGCGGGCCCGCGGGGATTCGAACCCCGGATATGCAGCTCTCTCCCCCCAGGATAGAAGGCTTGCGGGTGTTTCCACTTGCCGCCTTATCCTGGCTAGGCCACGGGCCCATGTTAGAGTAGCCGCCACGATTTAACTTTATTGCTGAGAAGCCCCATTCCGAAAGGAAGGAAGCGGAGAGGCAAGTTTTTCTATATAAAGAACTTCTAGCTAAATACATGGAGGATGAGTCGATGCTATCACACAGGTTCCATCTCTACTCATCAAAAACAGCAAGTCCCGTCGCTGAACCAGCGAGCTCCCCGATAAAGCTGGGGTAGTTCACTATGTGTGCGTCGATTAAGAACCTGAGAACCATGCCAAAGCTGTTCGGAACATTCGGAGTCCGCGGACTTGTGAATTTGGAACTCACACCGAAAAATGTTTTTGATTTGGGTTTAGCCCTAGCAACGCATCTCGGAAACAAGGGGCTGGTAGCAGTGGGACGCGATAACCGTACGTCAAGTGAGATGTTCGAGCATGCCATTACTGCCGGACTCACCGCAGGCGGATGTGATGTGCTTCAGTTTGGGATGGTTCCAACGCCTGTATTGAGCTTTGGAACACGCCATTTTTCATGTGATGCTGGGGTCATGATAACGGCCTCTCATAACCCCCCAGAATACAACGGCGTCAAGTTCTGGGATCGTGACGGTGCAGGCTTCGAACGGGAACGGGAACGGATGATAGAAAAAATCGTGGCCCGAGGTGGTAAACGTGTGGACTGGAAAAAGATAGGGGAGGTAAACCAAGCTGACGCATTAGAGCCGTATATACGAGCCGTCCTCAAACGGACGCCCAAGTTTGAACATAAATGGAAAGTCGTCGTCGACTGCGCGAACGCTGTTGGCAACTTGGCGACTCCACGTTTACTTCGGAAATTGGGATGTAAGGTGATATCCATAAATTCACAACTCGACGGTACCTTTCCCGGACGCAAGCTTGAGCCCGTCCCGGAAAACCTCACCCTCCTCGCCAAAACCGTAGTGGATCAAGAAGCGGATCTCGGAATAGCGCACGATGGAGATGCAGACCGTACCATCGTGGTAGATGAAAAAGGTGAGATCCTCACGGGAGACCGCATATTTGCACTCGTCGCCATGCATCACCTGAAAGGAAAAAAGCGGCCTCGCATAGTTACCACCGTGGCCACCAGTTCAGTTCTCGACGATGTGGCAAAAAGATTGGGTGGAAACGTCGCGCGAACTAAGGTTGGTGAGCCCGAGATCATTGGAGAGTACAGAAAAGGTGGAGGAGATATAGGCGGTGAGGAAAACGGAGGGGTGTTCTTTTTCGACTGGTTGTTCTGCCGGGAGGGAATCATGACCGCTGTGAAATTCATGGAGGCTTTAGATCGGAGCGGTGAAAGTGTTTCCAAACTCAACAAATCGCTACCCCCATATTTCCAAGTCAAAAAACGTGTCGAATGTCCAAACCATCTGAAGTCAAAGGTTCTTAACGTTCTCGTGAAACGTTTCAAAAAACACAGATTAGATCGCACGGACGGTGTTCGCGTGATATTCAAGGATGGATGGCTTTTGATCAGACCTTCTGGAACGGAACCCATATTTAGATGTTTTGCAGAGGCGAAGACACGCAGCCGGGCTGAGGAACTTGCCAATCTAGGGATCAGAGAACTGAAATCGGCTATTTAGTAGTCTCCGGAGTGTAATCTCCGACGATCTTTATCTTCGTATAACATTTTGGACATCGATGGTCTTTCAGCCGCCATTTGATTATGTTGAAGCCATACCTCTCAACAAGCAGTTCCCCACATTTCGGACAATATGTATTGTCGGCTTCGTGGCCAGGTACGTTTCCTATGTACACATACTGGACACCCTCTCCCTTCGCGATGCTCATCGCCCGTTCAAGCGTTGAGACGGGCGTTGGATCTCGGTCGATCATCTTGTACTGAGGATAGAAACGGCTGAAATGGATGGGTACTTCGGGGCCAAGCTTATCCACCACCCACTGGGAGAACTCCCTAATTTCCCTAGAACTGTCGTTCTCACGCGGAATGACCAGATACGTGACCTCAAGGTGAATTCCGTGGTCGACCATCCACTCGCATGTCTCAAGTACGGGACGAACGCTTGGAACACCACATATCTTCCTGTAGAATTCATCATCAAATGCCTTGACATCAACATTGGCCGCATCCAAGTACGGACCCAATTCCTCAAGGGCCTCAAGCGTGATGTATCCGTTGGTCACATATGTATTGTACAATCCCTCACGATGAGCGAGTTTTCCCACATCTATCGCGTACTCAGTGGCAAGTGTGGGCTCGCTGTACGTGAACGACATTCCTCTGCAGTTATATTGATGGACCAGCTCGATCAGCTTCTCGGGAGGAATATCCTCATAGGAGACCTCCTCAGCACCTACCTGCGAAATACTCCAATTTTGACAGTGTAAACATCTGAAGGTACAACCTGGGACCGCCACCGAAAAGGCGCTTGATCCCGGCCAAAAATGATAAAAGGGCTTTTTTTCTATAGGATCGACTCCAGTGGAGATTACCGAACCATAAACTAGGGTATAAAGAATACCACTTTCGTTTTTTCGTCCTCCGCAAAATCCGGTCTTTCCCTGGGATATCACGCATCTTCGGGGACAGAGTGCGCACCGAACCCTACTACCGGATAATTTTTCCCAGAATTTAGCTCGCTTTTTCAAACATGCCCCCTCTTTAAACTGACCCGCCAGAGCTTAAAGTTCATGGAGAACATTTTCTCCACCTAAAGTTTTCATATAGTAACGAAAATATCAAGTGAGGCCTTATGACCGATAAAATGAAAGAAATCGAACGCAGTGCAGAAGAAATAGTCAAGTCGTTCACCCAAGCCGCGGAGAAACTTCCAGAACTCAAAGAAATGTACTACAGCCAAGAGATATACAACATCGTGCGTGCTGACGGAGAACCAAGTCCAGCAGAAATCCGCGCAGAGTTCAGAAAACGATTCATTTCAAATATGCCTCGGTCCGATGAGGAAGGAAACCTCAAAGTGGAGGCGGCACGATGGGCCAAGGAACGCTAGAAAAACTTGAACGAATACTGCGCGGAGAACTATCGGCTGTAGACAATGTCCAGACCACGCTCGAAAAGATAAAAAAGATGAATAAACGGATAAACGCTTTCATCGATATAAACCCCAACGCTGTGGCGGAAGCGGAAGCCGTCGACAGAAAGCTAAAACGGGGAGAAAAGGTAGGCAGGCTGGCGGGACTCACGATCGGAGTCAAATCCAATCTGAATGTTGTTGGGTTGCGGGCTACTTGCGCTTCGCGTACCTTGGAGAATTACGTATCCACATACGATGCCGAGGTCATCAAGCGAATTCGGGCCCAAGACGGCATCGTGATCGGGATGACAAACATGGATGAATTCGCATGTGGCTCCAGCGGAGAAACAAGCGCCTTTGGGCCGACCGATAATCCTTCCGCCCCCGGACGGATACCTGGAGGTTCCAGTAGCGG
>QMWE01000066.1 GCA_003661465.1 Hadesarchaea archaeon | reverse complement strand
TAGAGAGCATCGCGGACGAACTGTACCGGGCGGTTGAATGGGATTGGCTTTTGTCGAGCAACAATCTGCTAAAAGCCACACCCAACGGTCCAGAAAACAGAGGTTATGATGAGTACATTTTAGCGTATATCCTGGCGCTCGGGTCTCCCACCCATCCCATTCCAGAGAGCAGCTGGGATTCCATGGCAATTGGCTATAAATGGTCGGATTATGGCGGTGTCAAATTTCTCTCACCTGCCGGAAGCACAGACTTCTTAGCTTACCTGTATCAGTTCCCTGCTGCTTGGATAGACTTCAGGGAAAAGCACGATGAATATGCGAACTACTGGCAGAACGGGATAGCGGCCCTCGAGGCCAATCGCAGGTTCTGCCTAGAGCAAAGCGCTAACAACGGCTGGGCTCCTCTTTGGGGCTTTACGGCAAACCATGGTAAGGATAACACGTATCTCGGGTACCGAAGCACATTTGACGGTACGGTGGCGCCATCAGCTGTTGCGGCTTCAATACCGTTCATTCCGGAATACGCGATAGATATGTTGAAGACGATGTATGATAACTACCATGCTAATATCTGGGGAGAATATGGATTCGTGAATGCATTCAACCCAAATGAGGGCTGGTACGACACTGATTATATAGGAATAGATCAGGGGAACATGGTCTTGCTGATAGAGGATTTCAGAAGCGGACTGGTTTGGGAGGAATTCATGCAGGTTTCCTATGTTGTCGATGGGCTAAACAAGGCTGGATTCGTAGATGGATTCCATACAGATCCTGAGGGTTTCATAAGGGACTGGTTGGTAATCGGTCCCTTTGGATCCAGTGAGGATGATGCATTTCAAACCGATTTCATAGGGGAGAATTCCATCACCACTCCACCCAAAGCTGGTGACGTGGTGGGCAGCAGGATTTGGAAAGAATATCATTCGGCATTCGGACATCCCACGTCTAACTTCGTGGATCTGTACAGGGTGTTCGAGCCAAACGAAAACGTGGGTGCATACGCGTTTGTCACAGTGGTTTCAGACAATTCTCGGGTGGTCAATCTCCGGGTAGGAAGTGATGATGGCATCAAAGTGTGGGTAAACAATGAACTTGTACACAGCAATCACGTAGCGAGAGCCGCCGGAGAAGACCAAGACCTGATCGAAAACGTGCTTCTCAATCCAGGTTCAAATAAAGTGCTAGTAAAAGTTACCAACATATCGGGCGGATGGGGCTTTTACCTACGTTTTACAGATCAAGTGTAAAAAAATAAAAAAATTACCCGCGGTGGGTTTCGCGGGTGTGGTCGGTGGCCATTGCCTGATCACGTGAACGCGATCCAGTCGATGTACAGGGTACCTTCACGTGGCACGCTGTCGAATACTATGTTCATCTGTCTCACGTCGCTCATGTCCAGATCCGGACCGGAGGAAGTGAACTGGGTAAGGGGTATCTCCACCACTTCCCACGAGGTACCAGCCTCCGCCGAAACCGTACCGCGATGGTTCTGCGTCTCCAGGAACGCATTTTCGGAGCTCGTATCGAATACGGTGTCTGTCATCTCTATTTTGAATCGTACTTTCGTGCCCTCCGCTGGTTCTCCCTTCACCGCCATTTTCAGGGTCGTGTAGTCGCTGAGATCGTATCCGGTGGTCACTTCGATGTCTGAAGTGATCGGGTTTTCGTCAGGTCTCATAAAGCTCCAGTACCCGCACCATTCTCCAGATGGGAAATCGAACATCATCTTTAGGGCATACCCATCGCCGACGGGGACAAACTCAAACTCTGGATCGTAGGTACCTGTTCCGGACATCATCCCTGCGCTAGTGTTGGCGAAGTTCGAGCCAAGCGTGGCATCATCGAAGTCATCGAATATCAACGCTCCTTCAGGCGGCAAAATCGGAGCACCGCCGCTGGGGCCACCACCAGAGAGGAGAAGTGCCGTTGCAGCCACCACAGCTATTACCACAATTATTCCGACCACCACTGGTAGACCGAGACTTTTCGTTTCCATTTTATCCCGTATTAGCCTTATTTGTGATGCCTTTTAAATCAGTCCAAAAATTTTGTTTGTTTCGTTATTTGTCGGATAGTTTAAATATGTGATTTTCGGACCCTCCGTGGATCCCGCTTCTCCATCCAATACAGCGAGGTTTTAAATCTCTTGGTTCAGAGTGTTGAGGTTGGTGCTGTGCCCGGAGTGAGAAAAAAATTGAATAAGAGATGGCTGATGCTGGCAGCACTAGCTATAATTTTGATGGGTTCAGTGGTAATGGTCTATTTTGGCTCACAGGGTCGGAAGTTATTGCTCCTCGTAGAGGACCCATCCGGCGACGACTACGGTCCTGGAACATATACTTATCCAGTGGATTACACCTTCAGGCTGGAAAACTTCGGCAAGAGAGAGACATTTGATGTGGTCCAATTTGCGATATACGATGAAGGGGAAAGTTTAGCTTTCGAGTACAAACTTTCTCAACCGATAGTCGATCCGTGGAGCGAAGACCAAACAAAGCTCTACGACATAAGCCTACAGGCAGTGGATATATACATAGATAATGGTTCTCCCGGAGGAAATACGGAGACGATTTTCGACAGGACGGTTCCGGGAAATCTGGAGAAAAACCCGAACGGGGCCATAAATGCAGTGATAGAGGATGAAAGTGCGTGGGAGTATGCGATAAGGGCGCACGGGTGGGATGTGAACGTCTTCAAGACACCTACCGGTGAAAATAACAACAAAATGGATGTCGGAAGCGTGGCAGTGGATAAAGAGAAAGGGATCATAACCGTGAGAGTACCGAAGTTCGCTGTCGGGTCTCCAACCCCTGACTGGAGGGTTACAACGTTTATGTTCAGCGTGGATTACGGAAATGCTCGGGTAGTGGATGCTCATGCGTCGAGCTGGCATTTTGGGGGTGGCCGAGAGGATAATTCTGATCCAAACATAATAGATCTGATAGTCCCTCCCGGGCAAACACAAGAAGAAATCCTCGATTTCGAGACCTCTTCTCCAGTGGTCCTTTCTGGTATACCTCTGGGTTCAGGAACGTACGCCTCCGAGAAGGGTACGGTTTCGGTGAGTGTGGAGAGCACAGCTTTCGATGTTTCAGATATCCCACCCATCGATAACGTGCTCGATGAGATAGTCAGAAGAGGGGTGCTTTATTTCTGGGAGATGGCCGACGAAAATACCGGTCTGGTGAGGGACACGACAAAGTACCCCAATGACGAGTTTCCAGCGAGTACGGCTGCCACCGGTTTTGGTCTCACGGCTCTTGTCATCGGAGCTGAGCGCGGATGGCTGGACAACGATGCCGTCTACGAACGGGTCTTGACGACGCTGAACAGCTTTTATGACAATACAGCGGAGAACGAGAACGATCTGGTGGTTGATGGGGAAAACGGATTTTTCTACCACTTCATCCGCATGTCAACCGGGGAGCGATGGGAACCGGCAAAACTGGGCAAGCCCGGGGAGAGTTCGGAGATATCCACCATAGACACGGCTCTCCTTCTAGCTGGCGCGTTGACCGCCGGGGAGTATTACAAGGGAACGGATGTGGAAAACTTGGCCAAGGAGATTTACGAGCACGTTGACTGGTCCTGGATGTTGGCAGAGGACAACACCCTGTATCACGGTTGGACTCCTGAGAGGGGGTATCTAGCAAACAGGTGGGAATACTACTCCGAGGCTATGGTACTCTACTTGCTTGCGGTGGGTTCTCCGACCCATCCGATACCTCCAGAAAGCTGGGATGCTTGGGAGAGACCACTGACGAAGATAGGAACCACTTCGATGTACATAATGTCTCCTCCAGAAAGTCTCTTCACATATCAGTACTCTCACGCGTGGGTGGACTTTAGAGATAAGCATGATCATTACGCAGATTATTTCCAGAACTCGATAAATGCAACGCACAATAACAGAAATTTTGTTATATGGGTGGTCATCAACAGCCCGAGCGATAAGTATCTGGCGTTTGATGACGATGTGTGGGGATTGACCGCCGGAGACGCACCTTGTGCGAAAACAGGGTACAAGAATTACGGGGCACATCTGGGGGGATACGACGGGACCATCCACCCATATGGGATGGTAGCCTCCATGCCGTTCGTGCCGGAACTCTCCAAGAGCGGTATAGAAAATGGATTGCTCTCGAGGTATGGCCGAGAGATATGGAGAGAGTATGGATTCACCAGCGGGTTCAATCCGGATGTGGATTGGTACTCTCATGATTACACTGGAATAGATGTCGGAATACAAGTGCTGATGGTTCAGAACTATCTCGATAATTTCGTATGGGATACTTTCATGAAAAATGAGTATGTGCAGCGGGCGATGGATCTAGTTGGTTTTGAGAACGGCCCGCTGGAGAACAATAGGGCAGTTACCCCCGAATACGAAAACGAATATCTCACACCTACGGAGACTCCCGAGGCCACTGCGGTTAGGGCACCGGCCTCAGTTGCCATCAACGGAATCATCCCGGAGTGGAACGATGCGAAGTGGTATGAGGTGAGCGCTTCGGATGTCGTGCTGGGATCAATTCGTACAGATATAGAAAATGTGTGTGGGAGGTTCTCCGCCATGTGGGACGAAACGAATTTGTATCTTGTGGCTGATGTGACCGATACCATCCTCGTCTCAAATATAGAACCGGATGATCTCCACAGCTTTTACAGAACTGACAGCATAGAGTTTTACCTTCAGCCCGATCGTTTCATACCCGATGCTGAGGGGATATTCAAGATAGCCGCGATACCGTTCGATACGGATGGAAATCCTCAGGGGGTTAGACACGAGGATATGAATCCGGGGCCGATATCGAGCGTCGCTCCGGATGTGCAGATAGCCTCGAGCAAGACCTCCACAGGGTATATAATAGAAATTGCGATCCCCTGGAAGTACTTGAATATAGATCCGGACTCCGGAGATAAGCTCGGATTCACTTTCACCATCCACAACACATATTTCACCGATGCGGAGCCGGGCGAATACGTGAGGACGGGAATGCTCTCTTGGACTCCAGTACCCGTCGTGTGGGCCAGACCATCCACCTGGGGAATACTGATGCTGGAGTGATCTCTCGACCACCAATATTTTTAAACCCCTTGTGCTTAAGATGGAACGGTGCCGTCCGTGAAGTTAAATGAAAACGGAAAGTTGGGCCCAAAGATACTAGGTCTTCTTGTTCTCATCATCTTGTTTGGAGCCGGATTGGTTTTCATGATGCCTTCGGCTTACGGCGATGTCATGGTTTACCATTACTGGACCTCCGGCACGGATAAGGAGGCGATGGAAACGCTGGCGAGCTCATTCGAGGAAAATACGGGGATCTCGTTGAACCTGAATGCGTTCACGGGATACCAAGACAAGATATCATTGGTGATCGACTCCAATCCTCCTG
>QMWE01000065.1 GCA_003661465.1 Hadesarchaea archaeon | reverse complement strand
TGCTCGAGGATGTCTCCGTGAGCGCTGGCTCCGGGACAGAGAAGACGGGAGCCCTCGCCGGGCTCGCCAACGCCACGATCGAAAACGTCCACATCACCGGGACGGTGACCGGATACAACCAGGTCGGTGGGCTGGTCGGCCACCAGGAAGGAGGGCTCATCGCTGGCTCCTCCTCGAATGCGAACGTGGTGGCGAACAACTGGTGCGCCGGAGGGCTGGTCGGTCTAGCCTGGGGCACCGTGTCCAAGTCTCACTCCTCGGGAAGTGTCGAGGTGCTCGGCAGCACGGAAGCCGGAGGGCTCGTCGGATACTTGCAGTTCGGCGGGAGCGTTGAGCGCTCGTACTCAAAAGCGTCAGTGAGCGGGAATGACCACGTCGGAGGACTTGTAGGAGAAATGGAGCCCAACGCAGGCCACATATCAAATTCATTTTCAACTGGCTCCGTTATGGGTAATTCGTGCGTGGGTGGTCTCGTGGGAAAAATCCAAGGCGGATCGATAGTAAACTGCTACTCAACGGGCATCGTCCAAGGAAGCAGCTATGTTGGAGGACTGATTGGAAGAAAAAATGGCGGATCAGTGCTCAACTCTTTCTGGGACATGGAGACCTCTGGTCAATCCTCGAGCGCAGGCGGAACTGGCAAGACCACCGAGCAGATGAAAAACGTGCGCACCTACACCGACACATCTTGGAGCGAGGGACTGGCGGAGCCGTGGGATTTCGTGGGGAATCCATACGATGACACAGGAAACCAAGACATTTGGGAGATTCATCCTGATGTTAATGATGGATATCCAACCGTAATGAAAAAGTACATTTTTCAGAATAACCCTCCGGTCGCGGATTTTTCATATTCTCCATCTTCTCCAACGGTTGACGACGTTGTAATGTTTGTAGATATGTCAACCGACATAGACGGGACAATCATAAGTTGGTCTTGGGACTTTGGCGATGGGAGCACGAGCACTTTGCAAAATCCAACTCACCAATACTCTGTAGCTGGCACCTACACGGTGACCCTCACAGTATTCGATAATGATGGGGCCACAGATAACACGAGTCAGAATATAACCGTGAGCGAAGCAACAACACCATACGTTGTGTATGGTGATGTTGGAATACCCTCTGGCTCCGATATTTGGGTCTGGTCAGACGGCATGTCTGGGAGCTTCGATGGACACTACATCGGAGAGAACCCGCCGGAGGGAAGTGCATGTTTTGAAACCAAGACGAACGCGGGCACATGGGCCGGTTGGGGGGTCTTCTTCGTCTACCCGCCACACTTCACGGTCGATCTCTCGTCCTACGACTATCTAAAGTTCTGGGTGAAGACACCAACTAACCTGAAGGTAGAGATAGAAGCTCCCAAAGGCAATACACAGACCAAGTGGATCGGCAATTATGGATGGGACGAGACGAACACTTGGCAGGAGATAGTTATCCCTGCAAGCGATTTCAGCAACTTGAGCAGCGTTTTTTGTCCATTTAAAGTCACGGTCGAGGGAGAGAACACAACCTTCTACATTGACCACGTGAGGTGGACGAATGTCTCTCCGACGAGGGTTGGCTTTACCTTTTACGACACATCAGGCAACTTCATAACAAACACCCCGGTCCGCATCTCTTTAGATGGGATAAGCTGGAGCCATTGGGACGTGACAGACAATGAGGGACGGATAATCGATTCTAGCTTTCCGTATCCCGGCATGACTGTCTACTTCAAACCCACAGGATACTACCCCAAGTCCAAATATATCCACGAGTATAGCTACGAGCACTATTACGACATCTTCTTCCGAGAGAACACAGAAGTATTAGTCAGCTTCACCTTTTATGATACGGAGAACAACTACATCGCCAACACGCCCGTGTACATTAGTGTTGACGGGGTTACTTGGGAACTCTGGGACACCACGGATGGGAATGGAAGGATAATCGATTCGGACTTTCCGTACTTACGTCGGTATGTTTATTTTAAACCGTCCGGATATAACTGGAAGTGCATATACATCTGGTCCACTGGCGGTAGTTACTCCGATACTTTTACTCTCGAAGAACCACCTGAGCCCCCCGAACCTGATAAGCACGCGATTATCGTGACAGGCACTGGCACAGGTCAGGGCGTCTTCGAGGCCAATGCGCAGCGATGGACTGATTACCTTGAAGCCAAGGGGTATGCGGTGGAGTACTTACACGGTGCCCAGGCTACAGCTGCCAAAGTCTTATGGACAATAGAAAATGTAGTCAATGAAGCTACCTCCGCTCACACGATAGTATTTGTATACCTTGGCCATGGTGGTGGAAGCTACCTTTCTGGAAGTAGTGACCCAGAATACGCCTATCTTTGTACCTATAATTCCAAGTTAACTGACACAGAATTAGAGGCTGCTTTTTCCAATTTCGATGGGAAGCTATTCGTTTTTCTAGGCTCCTGCTTCTCAGGGGGAATGGATGAAGTAGTGACAAACGCCGGCCCTGACAATGTCAATAGATATTTGACAACCACTTGTGGACCCAACGCGTTAGGTCTTTTCTATGATTATCCAGCCTGTCCATATGACTGGTCGTACATCTTCCTCACAAAGGGACTGGTAAACGGAGAATCGGGCAGTCAGGATATGGAAGGAAACTTTAGCTGGGCAAAATCGGAGTACGTCAATATTTTTTCTAGAAGCATCGACTATTGGCAGGAAGCATACAAGTGGGCGGGTATCTCCCAGAACGATGATGATTGGTATCCCCACCAGTTTGATGGTGATCTCGAGAATGAGTTCATGTTATAGAGGGGAGAAGGATATGGGAAAAATTCGCCTCGCGATATTCGCCGGTTTTCTCGGAGTCCTCGTATTTCTCACGGTTTTCTATCTCATTCTAGGTAGTCCTTCGACCGAAACGCCTCCGCCGTCCACCCCCTCCGTCCAACTTGGAGGGTCGCTGGAGGACAACATCAAACTCGCGCTCGGGGAGAAAAAGGGGATCAGCACAGAAAAGATCGATATCCAGTTTTATGTATCCACGGAAAATCAAGATCTCATAGCCGCCGGTGCCGTGATCGACAACAGAGGTTCCGTCCTGTTATTCTACGATTCGATCTCTCGGGAGGTCTCGATATGTCTCGATGCGGAGGCCGAAAATGAGGAAATCGCCGCGGCGTGGGCCATTTGCTCTCAAATAACCTCGGAATGGAGCGGGAAAAAATTGGTCCCGCACGGGTTTTCCAAGGTTGAAGATCAGAATGCGTACCACTTCATGTATGTCGACGACTATCTCCCCGAATGGACCAAGTGGTCAATGGGCATGGCGATGATCAATATGGACAATCAGGAGATAACATGGGTGAGTTCCTTTTGAACTACAAAACCTGGCAGGATCGGGCCCCTTGACCCGTAAGATAAAAAAGGGCCGGGAGAACATCTTGGTGATGGAGAAATAACTT
This sequence comes from Hadesarchaea archaeon, assembly GCA_003661465.1. Taxonomy (GTDB): domain Archaea; phylum Hadarchaeota; class Hadarchaeia; order Hadarchaeales; family Hadarchaeaceae; genus B75-G9. The sequence continues at coordinate 2,215 of QMWE01000065.1, read as the reverse complement.
CATTTTGATCTTTTCAAGTACTCCTCCACCATTTTTATGGCACACCAGTTTCCACACATAGCGCAGACGTTGGGGTCCAACGTGGGCGGACGCTTTCTGCGAAGCTCTCTGGCCTTTTCCGGATCAATGGCGAGTTTGAACTGTTCGGCCCAGTTAAGTTCCCTTCTGGCCGTGGCCATCTTGTCGTCCCGCTCAGTGCCTATGCCCTTCGCTAGGTCTCCCACGTGGGCAGCTATCTTCGTGGCGATTACTCCTTCTTTTACATCTTCCACCGAAGGCAAGCACAGGTGTTCTGCGGGGGTGAGGTAGCACAAGAAGTCGGCTCCAGCCCAAGAAGCGATGGCGCCCCCTATTGCCCCGACCCAGTGATCGTATCCCGGAGCGATGTCGGTCACCAGCGGGCCGAGCACGTAAAATGGGGCCCCGTCGCACACGGCCTTCTCTATCTGGATGTTTGCATTTATATGGTCGATCGGGAGGTGGCCGGGGCCCTCCACCATCACTTGGACATCCATCTCTCTTGCCCGTTCCACGAGTTTTCCCAAGGTGAGCAACTCTTGAAATTGAACTACATCGGATGCATCGGCCAGACATCCAGGTCGCATTCCATCCCCGAGGCTGAGGGTCAGATCAAATTCTTTGGCTATCTCCAGGAGATAATCAAATTCGGCGTACAGTGGATTCTCGCGTTCGTTGTGAATTATCCATGCAGCATGCATTGCACCTCCTCGACTCACGACATCCAGTAATCTTTTGGCACGTCTCAAAGTCTCGACGGCTGCACGTGTCACGCCGCAGTGGACGGTCATGAAGTCCACGCCGTCTTCCGCCTGTTTTCTGATGGTGTTGAAAATATCGTCAGAGCTCATGTCCACCACGCTGCCACTTTTCGCGGCCTCGATTCCTGCCTGATACACCGGAACCGTTCCCACCGGAACAGCCACAGACCGAAGGATGTTGCGCCTCACTTCGTCGATGTTTCCCCCCACGCTGAGGTCCATCACCGTGTCCGCCCCATATCTGACGGCGATTTTCGCTTTTTCGACCTCCTCATCCAACCTTACATAGTCCGGAGAGGTGCCGACATTTGCGTTGACTTTTGTGGATAGTCCTTCTCCTATCCCCACGACCGAGACGTTTTCCCTCTTGGCGTTTTTGGGTATGATCAACCTTCCGGCTGCCAGACCTCTCTGAATAAATTTGATGTCTATGCCCTCTGCCTCCGCGACTGCTTTCATCTCCGGCGTTGTCTTCCCACGTTTGGCTTCCCTCATCTGCATAGCACGCGCCCTATCATCTTACTCCGGTATCGCTGAAAAAGTTTTCATTTTTAAGCCGGAAGACACATAAGATATAGGGGGAATGTGCCGATTCAGGTTATAAAGAAGAATGGAAAGGCAGAACCTTTCCATCGGCAGAAGATAGTTGACTCCTGTACAAAGGCCGGGGCCCCACCGGATGTCGCTGCCAGCATCGCCGACGACATTCAAAAAACTGCGCGTGACCAGATGCCCACGAGCGAGATAAGGGTGCTCGTTTTGGATCGCTTGGGCAGGATGAAGCCAGAATGGAGAAAGAACTGGGAACAATACGAAGCCACTAAAAAGAAATAGTTCTCTGCCAGCATCGCCGACCAACCAAAAGTTAAAGTAGTGGTCGGACTTTCAAATTTTGAAGGGGCTCCATGGGAGAACGTGCTCTGTTCGTGGGTAGGTTTCAGCCGGTGCACCGCGGGCACTTGGAGGTCTTCAAATACATCTTGGGGAAATGCGACGAGCTGGTGATCGGGGTTGGAAGTTCTCAGGAGGGACACACATTTGAGAACCCCTTCACCGCTGAGGAACGCGTGGTCATGCTCGAGAGGGCTATCGAGGAGGCAGGGATAGATCGCTCACACGTTCGCATCGTTCTCATCCCGGACGTGTATGATGATGCGAAATGGGTCTCCCACGTACGATCTTTGACCCCTGAGTTTTCGGTGGTCTACTCGGGGAACCCGTGGGTACAACGTCTGTTCAGGGAGGCGGGATACGAGGTCAGGGTGCAACCGCAGTTCAAACGTGAAGAGTTTCAGGGGATGGAAATCCGCGATCGGATCTTGAAGGGGAAGAGGTGGGAGCATCTTGTCCCCAAGTCCGTGCTTGAGTTTATGCGAGAGATTGGAGCGGTGGAGCGATTGAAAAACCTAAGGGCTGATTAACCGGAGGGACCTAGT
>QMWE01000064.1 GCA_003661465.1 Hadesarchaea archaeon | reverse complement strand
TGATCATCTTCCTCGTGTACGCGGTGGGGATGGGGGCCATGATGATCACGGTCTCGGTTGCGGTGGCCCTTTCCAAGGAACTGTTACTCCGGCGTTTTCGATCGCTATCGCGCTATATCCACGGAGCAAGTGCTGTGATCCTAATCCTCGCAGGAATTTATATTCTGATACACTGGTACACGGCTTTTGTGGCTGGGGGATAACAGAAAAATAAACCCGGCATAACACTTGAAAACTGGTGCTGAGATGAGAATAGGTATAATCGGGCTTCAAGGCGCCGTGAGCGAACACCTTGAAGCGACGAGGCGTGCGATGGAAAAGCTCAACATGAACGGTGAGACGATTTGGATCAACGAACCAGCTCAGCTTCGGGAGATCGACGGTGTCATCATACCGGGAGGGGAGAGCACCACAATCGGAAAACTCATGCAGCGCACCGGAACGTTCGAACGTGTGAAGGAATTAGCAAAAAGTGGGATTCCAGTGCTCGGAACCTGTGCCGGTTTGGTCCTGCTAGCAAAACGCGGTGACGAGCAGGTGGCTCGAACCGGACAACCGCTGCTGGAACTCATGGACATCGCGGTGGTCAGAAACGCCTTTGGCAGACAGCGCGAGTCCTTCGAAGTGGATTTGAAAATTCCCCTACTCGGTGAAGAACCCTTCCGCTGTGTTTTCATCCGGGCTCCAGCGGTGAGCGAGGTGTGGAGCGACGTGGAGGTCTTGGCCAGATTCCAAGGAAAAATCGTGGGGGTGCGCCAGCGAAACATGATCGCGGTGGCGTTTCATCCGGAGCTCACACCAGACACGCGACTTCACGAGTATTTTCTGCGCATGTGTGAGAAGAAGTAATCAAATGGTGGACCGGGCGGGACTCGAACCCGCGACCTCTCGCTTGCGAAGCGAGCGCGATACCACTTCGCCACCGGCCCCATGTCAAAAACAATGTTTTATAGTTTAATTACCCTTCTTAATTTCACAGTTCTTTCCATTTCGTTATCTTTATCGCAAGGTAAACGAACACCGCCGCCAAAACCCCAAGGATTGCGAAAGGCACCAAGGCCTGAGTTGGATTCTGATAAATCATTATCTGTCTCAAGCCATCGTGGAAGTAGTAAAGCGGCATGCATCTCGCCACACCCTGCATGAAGTCGGGCATCATCTCCACCGGCCAAAAAGCTCCCGAGAGAAACATCATTGGAAAAGCGATTGCATTACCAGCGGCGCTTGCTGCTTCCACATCCTTGAAGATGCCACCGAGAACCATGCCTATGCTGCAAAAGACAACGGTTCCCATGAAAATCAGTAAAAGTGCATATGGGCCAGGAATCGCTTGGACTCCAAAAATGAGCCAACCTAGCGCAATCATCGCGAGCATCAGCATAAATGCCAGGAGGACCTGATGTGCTAGATTTCCTATTATCCACGAACTTTTTTGCAGCGGTGTGGCGGCCAACCTTTTTATCACTCCATTCCGCCTGAACTCAGATATATTCGACGTCACCCCAATGATCCCATTTGTCATGATGAATGCCGCGATGTATCCCGGCAGATAATAATCTACTGCCTTAAACGATCTCTGGGTCAACTGATTCTCGCTAACGCTCACAACCGCCTCCACCCCTATCATCTCATTATTGAAGGCATTGATCACGCTGGAGATTACACCTCGTACGATGGGCGCCGCGGTATCGCCCTCATCAGTCAAAAGAAGTATTTCAGCGTTCTCAGAGCCCATATTTTCCCTCCACATCTTAAGGACATCCATACCGTTCTCGATGGACCCAACCTGATTTTCGGTCATCGTGTAGCCGTAATTCTCTACAACAAAACTCAGCGTATCGAGGATCACGCCAGCTCTAACGTAAATGCTTTTGTCCATGGCTTTTTGCTGAAAATTCTCGGGGATCACGAGTATTCTGTAGTCGGTGAATGACGGGTGCTCCCTCACGTAATCTGCGATGTCGACATCAGCGGGTAGGTTCTCAATTTTAAAGGTACCCGTCGAGTCAAGGATATTTATCAAGGCGCTGGAGAGCTCTGTCGGTTCTCCGTCAACCAAGTCGAGATTTTGAACGTGTAAAGTGTATGTTTGAGCCCCGGCCCCACCGAAAACTGTCCCAAAAATGAGCAGAAGCATGGCGGGGAACATGAAAGAGAAAAATACGCCTGTCTTGCTCCTAAACCAATGTTTTGCGAGTGCTGAAAAAATGCAAAAACTGTGCTTCACGAAATCAGCTCACCACTTTCATCTATTCTTCCACCAACAACCCGGAGGAACACATCCTCCATGGTGGGTTCCACCACATTGATCCTGCATTTTCCAGATAACTTGTAGAGCGATAAAAGAGCCTTCGCGACATCCCGTCTGTTTGGAAATGTTCCGATGATATTGCCCTGCTCGCCAACAAACACGTTTTTTGTAAACCGTTTTATTACCGTTTCAGCACGTCTTTCCCCTTTTACAACTATTTTTATGTCTCCACCGTATTTTGACACTAGTTCACTAACTGTACCAGTGGTGAACAACTTGCCTTTTACAATTATCGAGGCTCTATCACTCAACGCTTCAACTTCCTCCATATAATGGGTAGTTAGAAAGATCGTTACCCCCATTTTTTTGAGGCTTCTTATCGTTTCCCAGAGTTCCCTGCGAGCCTGCGGGTCCAACCCCGTGGTCGGCTCGTCGAGAAAAAGAAGTTCTGGCTTGCCAGCTAGCGCCATGGCTATCCCCACGCGTCGTTTTGTGCCACCAGAAAGCGCTTCAAATTTCTTATCTTTTATCTCCCATAACCCCAAGCGCTTGAGGTTTTGTTTTAAGCCAGACTTCACGCCGTAAATTTTAGCCACTAGATCAACATTTTCTTTCACAGTTAGCCGATTGAATGTGTTAAATTCTTGTGGTACCACCCCTATCTTCTTTTTTATTTTTTCCTCATCGTGTACCACATCTAATCCAAAGACCCTCGCGACACCACTTGTAGGTTTGCGGAGGCATTCCAAGATTTCAACTGTGGTGGTTTTGCCTGCGCCATTAGGTCCAACAAGAGAAAATATCTCACCACGATAAACATCAAAGGATATGTGATCCACAGCGCTCAAATTTCCATATTTCTTCGTCAGTTCCTTGACTTCAATTACTTTCTCCACCATCACGATCGCCTGTTTTGTCAGTTTTTATCCACTATCTAAGCAGAGACCGCACACTATATAAGACTCCAAGTGCAGTGCAGTAAGGATACTTTGAATCTCGTGTGCGAGATTTCATGAAAAAACAGCCAACTGTTTTTTCAAAGAGTATCCGAAGAAAAAAGGAGAGTAGAAAATGGCATACGGTGGAAGGTTCGGTGGGCCAAGAAGGTTTGGACCGCGCGAGATGCACAAGGCGATCTGCTCAGACTGCGGCGCGGAGTGCGAGGTTCCCTTCAAGCCGACCGAAGGCAGACCTGTTTATTGCAGGGAGTGCTTCCAGAAGCACCGCGGACAAAGAAGGGGCCCATAAGCTAGCTTGGGCGACCAAGATTTTGGGCTGCTTACACTTGGGTTAGCGGTAGCTAGATACAGGTCTCACCATTCTGTTTTCAATCGCTCGAGTTTTTTCGACATGCCCGTGTCGAGGAACTCACCTATCGTCTGAGCTATGCTCTTCCCGACGCTGCCGATTCGGTCAAGTTCATTTTCGACATATAGATCCCTGATCCCCCGATCCAGTCGTTCGATGTTTTCCGCCGCTTTGTGGTAAGCCCACGCAGAGTAGGGGTCCCCTGATCTCATTTCCTTGAAATATGCTATGAGCAGAAGCACGTTGGCGACATCGAAATTTTCCCTCAGGGGCCTCTCGAAGCGTGGAGGGGGTATGTAGTTGGGGATGCCAAACCTCCTACAAAATTCAAACGCTTTTCTGTTGAGATTCGCCACGTATCGCCGGTCTGGACTATCCGAATTGCCGTAAAGTTTTTCATAATTTTCGATGAGCTCGGGCCAGTTTTCCCTGAGTAGCCGAAAGAAGCGGAGCTTCTGGTTGCCCCTTAGGGTCATGCTTCCTGGTAAGATATATCTCGCGCCACTTTCCGAGACCCTTTTTATCACGTCCCGCATATTTTCTTCCCCATCAGCGAGATACGGAACGATCGGGGTGAAATCGACGCCAGATAGTATACCGGCATTTACCAACTCCTTCACGGCTGAAAGCCTTCTCTCAGGAGAAGGAGCAAACGGTTCTAGCAGCGGACGTAATTTCTTGTCAAATGTTATAATGGTGATCGTGACTGCGCACCACGAGTTTTCCGCGATTTCGGAGAGGAGATCAATATCTCTCAAAACCAAGTCTGATTTAGTCACTATATGAACCGGAAAATTGTTGTCCCTTATGACTTCGAGGATCCTTCTCGATATCTCATATTTTCTCTCCGCCGGTTGGTAACCGTCCGTTACACCGTTCAGAGCTATGACGTCCTTTCTCACTCTTTTTATCTCTTTTTCCAGCAGTTCGGGCGCATTTATCTTCACGTGAATGACTCTCGAGAAATCCTCGACGTTTTCATGAACGAGATATTTTTCAGTTATAGCGTCACAATAGTTACAGGCAAACTGGCAACCCCGATACGGATTGATACTGTATCTGCACCAGAACCAATTATCGCGGTACCTGTATTTGTTCAGGACAGTTTTGGACTTTATTTCCTTGAATTTCACCATGGTTAACCTCTAACGCTTTATAGCGGCCACGGTTTCTCCGGCCACGAATCCAGATTTGACCTTCCTCGCCTGTTCGGTGAGCCACCTGTCGATTCCCACCTCTCTGATTCGCTCGAGGTTCTGCAGGTTCCACCTTTTGTAGCGTCTGGTGATCCATTCGAGCCTCTCGCACGGCATCTGCTCACACTCGGCGCATGAGATGAATCCCTTCTTCTGGCTACATTTTCTGACGGGGCACCACGGCCATCCCCCTCCCGCCTGGCAGCCATCGCATTTTAACTTCGAGAGCCAATACAGCCAGCGGGTGAACTGCGACCAATCGCCGACCCACTCAAAAGCCGTAGCTATCCGTCTGAATCTTTCTTTTTTGAGTTCATTTCGGAGTTCAATAGCTTTTTTCGGCACGTTGCCTCGATACGCGAAACATGCACCACAATAAATTCCGCAGCGGCCGACCAAGTTTCGATTTTTCATTTCCTCTCCATTACTAAATCTGAAAAACTTAAAATGATTGGTGAAGGAAGGGTTTTTAGGGCCCGTGGCGCAGCATGGTTAGCGCGTTCGGCTGATATCCTCTTGGATGGAGACCGGAAGGTCCGGGGTTCGAATCCCCGCGGGCCCACCACCTAGGAAAAGACATGAAATGAGAAAATTAGCGCTATTTATTAGAAGCAAGTAATAAGTGATGGCGATGAAAAATTTTGTGTTCAAACTGGCTTTATCTGTGACAATGGTCTTGGGGATACTATGTATCTCACCGTCCCAAACCGTCACCGGAGCATCTAGCGAGTCCCCATCCCTGGAAAATCCAAAGCTAACTCCCGAAAACGAAGAATGGGGATCCGTTTTCGTTTATGAAGTCACCTACAGGGACGCGGAAAACAATATGCCGGCGATGGGTTACCCGAAAGTCTACATCGATGGAAATCCAAAGACTATGGAAAAAAAGGACCAAACCGACAACGACGCCACCGATGGTGTGATATACCGATTTTACTGGGCCACGACGACTTC
>QMWE01000063.1 GCA_003661465.1 Hadesarchaea archaeon | reverse complement strand
GATGTCTGGTGCGGGACTGAAGCATTTTGGAAATTTTGCATCGTCAACGAGCTTTTTTTGCCCAGTATGGATTTCTCAGGTCTTCAAATGCAGACAATGCTGCTATTGCCCCCTCCGCACATGCCACTATGATCTGTTTTACTCCACCCGTGACGTCCCCCGCTGCGTAGACTCCGTTCACATTAGTTCTCTGGTTTTTGTCGGTTTTGATGTAACCCTTCTCGTCCAAGGAGACCATCAATTTCTTTGCAAGTTCAGTATTCGGCGCTTCTCCTATGCATATGAAAACTCCATCGGTTTCCAACAGTTTCTCAGTACCATCTTTCGTATTCCGAATCCTAACACCTTTTACGGCTCTATCTCCCACTATCTCCTCGATTATGGAGTTCAGATACAGGTTTACCCTTCCTTTGAGCTGTTTTTTGTATGCTTCCTCAGCCCTGAGAGAATTTCTTCGGTGTATCATTGTAACTTCACAGCCCAAGTTCTTCAGAAACAAGGCGTCGACCGCCGCTGTATTCCCACCGCCAACGACGACTACTTTCTTCCCTTTGAAAAAGTACCCGTCGCACACTGCGCAATAGCTGACCCCACGCCCGCTGAATTCTGTTTCACCTTTTACTCCAAGTTTTTTCCGGGAGGTTCCAGTGGCGAGGATCACCCCGCCGCTTTCATATTCCCCATTTAAGGTTTTGATAACGAATTTTTCATTCTTTTCGATGTGCTCCACTGGCTCGAACTCCCGAATCTCCACGTACCTCTTGGCGTGCTCCCTGAACTTTTCTGTGAGTTCAGTTCCCTTTACCGTGCCCATGCCAAGATAATTTTCTATCCATGGTGCCTCTGAGATGAGTCCTCCAGCCGATCCCTTCTCAAGCACCAAGGTCTTCAAACCGCTTCTAGCTCCGTACATTCCGGCGGTGAGCCCAGCTGCTCCACCGCCAATTACGATAAGCTCATATTCCGTTTAGCTCACCTTAATGGTGTTTTTAAACTCTATAGCTGTTTGATTTTTAACTTCTGCGGTTGGGAGTCTCCCTGCGCACGCGAGGGGGAGGAGGGACACTACGTTGATACTTCTCGCGAATAGATTCAGGGGATTCTTGGAAGCAAATCTCTGAGGGGCGTGCCACCGCTCCGTTAACAATCTTTGCAAGGAGTTTTCCTCCTCCGAACGGGCCCTATCAATCATCGTGTTGTTGGTCCGCGAACGCCCTGCCTAGGATGCCGTGTGCCGAGACCCACTCCCGATCGAAACTAGGGGCTTTTTCGCTGATGGTTTTGTAAATTTTTGGACCTCCTACTGCAATAATGCCACGTAATCTCCGGGAGATATCCCCAGATTTCTGGCTACCGGGAGGCATTTGGCCTTGATCACGTAGAAAAACCGGCCTTCTTGGGGCAGCTCAGTTAATGTCTCGTAGTTTCCCATCCCCTTCGCCACCACCAGATCTGCCCTCTGAAATCTTTTCCTAAGCGCTTGAGAGGCCAGGTGAGGATAAAAACCTACTGTTGGTGGAGCTGTAAGCACTTCCACAGGAAGTTCGATACCGGCTTGCTGGATGTCTCCGATGCTCAAATCGTTCTGGACCGGTGCTTCCTTCACAACATATCCAACTCTCGTCTTTTTATTTAAGAACTTCAGAAATGGGATGTCGAAAAACACTTCGGCGGCATTATCAGCAAGGTAAAGTACATCGTCCGCATGGTCTATTTTCTTTTCGAGTTCTGATATGTGGTCAATGCCAAATTTTGGTCTCCTCAAAAATTCGTGGTCCAAACTGTTGGGATCGATGAAAAAGTCTACAGAATTTCCCACTGCAGCAACTTCCACGACACTTCTCAGATCCTCACCCAGCTTTATCCTAGAAAATGCTTGCCTCGCTTTTTCCAATTCAACCAGTTTCTGCTCCCGAAATGGATCTGGGTTTTTGGATATGGCCCTGCTTGCCCGGTGAAACTCATTTGACAGGTCGGGTGGAACGACGTTTGTAGAGAATCCACTCATTATTCGGGATATCTCGTTTTCGATTTGGTTTCTGAGTTCCGGGTCGGACGTAGCGAGGTCAGCTACTTGGCGCATGAGTTTTCGCAAACATGCTTCACATTCAGGTCCGGCTTTCATGAAACCTCCACCCAAGTACACGTGAGATCGAAATATCGATGCTCCCGATCAGGTTTGTCGATCCATCAAAATAGTGTTTGAAAACTCTCTTAAATCCTTGACCACATCTTTTCCAGAACGTTTTCCGTCTCGATCCAAGAAAAATGCCTTGATCCCGGTTTCCTTAGGTGCTAGATAGTCAAAAATCCAGTTGTCACCCACATGGACGATTTCGTGCGGGGCGGTGCCCACCCTTTTCAAAACTTCGGAGTAAAATGCCCCTGTTTTTTTCACAAGTCCGAAGTCAGAGGTGGCGGAAAAAACCCTCTTCAAATATCTTCCAATCCCCGATTGCTCTATCTCCACTTCTGCTAATTCCCTAGCTCCATTTGTTATTACTATCACCTCGAACCTTCGACTGAGCTTTTCCAGGACTTCATGTACCTCTGGATACGTCTTAATATTGGGCCTGCATTCTGATACGAGTTCCCGCCAATCCCCGGGTAGATCGAATTCTTTCCACCAGTATCTGATATCGTACCATTCAATCCGCTCCATCCCAACACCGTCATATCTGCTGGTGACTTCCCTCAACGCTTTTTCATTGTCTATTCCCCACCTTTGAGCATAACGTCTCGACATCCCCTCAAACCAGAGCGAGTTTGCAAAGTCCCAGTTTATCAGGGTCCCGTCCAGATCAAATGAAATAATTTTCACCATATGTATCAACAAATATTTTTTTCACTTATATTAATGTGTGGTCGGGCTGAACATGAGTTCTGAGCTTTTCATCTTCGGAGAGAGGTTTGAGGTTCGAAGAAGCCGGTCGCTAATAGTTGATTTCGATAAAAAAATCGTTGAATTGGATCCAGAGAAGCCAAACCATCTTAGGCGACTTGAACGAGTACTACGGGGGAGATTGTTTTTCGAGCTCGAATCTTTAGTTCAAGAATACGCGAAAAAATTGGGCGTGAAGTTCAATCGTATAACTATAAGAAAACAGCGAAGTAGGTGGGGGTCATGCTCGATCAACGGAAATCTAAACTTCAATCTCCGTCTCATATCTCTTCCCAAGCATCTCATCCGATACATCGCGTGGCATGAGGTTGCACATCTGAGGGAAAAAAACCATGGGAGGAGGTTCCGGGAGCTCATGCGTAACGAGTTCGGAAATTTTCAGGAACTGGATCGATCACTCAGAAAATACTGGCATCTCGTTGAGCGATCGGATCTTTTGAGTAAGGTACAAGTTCTCCAATAAAGAGGCAGAACGGACGCAGCTGGCCCGGACATGATTTAAGAGGCGGTTCTCCGCTTACCACAAGGAACCACAGAAGTATTATTGGGGGAGCATCTCACAAACTCTTGAGGTCCTATTTGTCCCATGTGCGGATGTCACGTCCGTTTAGATCTTGCTCTTCCTTTGAACTATAGCAGCCGCCATACGTGCCGCGCTAGCGTTGGACCTTGCTATTACCACTCCAGCTCTCTCCAGTTTTCTGCGCTGGGATGTGAGGTCTTGGGGATCTCCCTTAGTTCCAGCAATCGAAGCAATGACACTTAGGTATCCCATGTTTTTCTCGACGATCCTTTTAGCTTCGCTCACAGCTTCTGATATCACTTGGCTTGGATCCGGGTGAGCGCCATGGCCTAGCACCACGTCTAAAACGAGTGTCCCGATCTCCCAGTCTCTCGCTTCTTTGAGAATGCGCATGCGTTGCCCATCAAGGTTCACCGCAGGTTGCTGCGTTGGCGATTCCAGAGCCCCTATGTCTATACAGGCGTGCCCGCGGCTGGATCTGGGATCCGGCAGGCGGAGCCTGGGTTTCAGGGGCACGTTTGATCGCACAGTTCCAATGAGATCCTGAAGAACTATCTGGGCTTCAGTACATAACATCCACCCAGAATATAATCCGCGAACATAGCGTTGTCCATAGCCCAATTTCGCGCGCTCCTGCTCGATGACGATTTCATGTTCTGATTCCAACGTGTAGGTCCCCAATCTTGGTTCCTCTCCGCGGTGAATGGATAAAGCGAAATCTGCAGCCTCCTCGAGCGTTTTTGCTAGGGGTGCTTTCTTGGATTTAAGTTGAGTCGCGCCGAGGAAACACATCACAGCCGGTTTTCTCAGGTTTTTGATGCTATCCATTATCTTCCGCGAGATACTGGTACTTGGGGCAGGACCTGCCACCACAATCACGTCAGTATTCTCATCTTTTTCGAGAAATTTTAGTGCGGAGAGGGTTCCTGTGGCTCCTACTGCTTGAGACATATCACGTGGACCCACACCAAGTGCATGCGAGACTCCAACATCGTCTACCAGACACGAGAGTTCTCGAAGTCCACTTCCATGCGTACATATTAACCCTATAGGACCTTTCTTGACCGAGTTCCAGACCCCAAATCCCTTTCCATATAAAAGAGAGGTCCCACATCCAGGACCCAGCAGGATTGTTTTTGCGGAAGATGCTTTCCGTTTAAGTTCGATTTCCTCGGCAACCGTGAAACCCTTGCTTAAAATGATCACATTTTTTCCAGCACAAATGGCTTCCCTTGCGTCCGCTACAGCTTGAGCCCCCGATGTCGAGATTACCACGGCCTCCATGTAACGTCCTAAATTGGTTAGGTGTTGGGGATAAAAACCGTCTTCCTTTCAAGCACATCTCGCTCTAAAATTATGGGTGCGGTGTTCATCCTAGCTGTTCAAATATGGATATCCCTCGTTCAGCCCAGGATCGATATCCCAGACATCTCCATTTTCATTGTCCTCGTACGGATCTCCGACGAAGTCCCATGGCTCGTCAAGCCCTTCGCTCCAGTCAGGGTCCGTGTACGTCCGCACGTCCTTCATGTTCTCCGTGGTCTTGCCGGTTCCGCCGGCGCTCGTTCTCTGGCCAGAGGTTTCCACGTCCCAAAAGGAGTTGACGATTGTTCCACACCAATCAAACCCGACGAGCCCGCCCACATAATACCTACCGCTAACAGTGCCTGTTGAGTAGCAGTTGGACACTGTTCTACCATTATTCGTCCCGACGAGCCCGCCCACCCGCAAACTGCCGCTAACCGAACTAGTCGAGTAGCAGTTGGACACTCTTCCACCGAACACTGTTCCACCGTCATTCGTCCCGACGAGCCCGCCAACATTAATCTCACCGGTAACTGAACCAGTTGAATAAGAAGCAGAAATAAATGCGCAGAAATTAAATCCCACAAGCCCACCTACCCTTCTATCGCCGGTTACTGGCCCAGAGGAATAACAGTTAGAGACATGTGCATAATAGTAGTTCTTTCCGACAAGTCCCCCTGTGTATAAACTACCGCTCACGGAGCCTGCGGAAAACGACTGTGAGATTAAGCTGCTTTCTGCGTGTCCCACAAGCCCTCCGACACAGCTGTAACCTGTCACAAAACATGACGAATATGAGTGATTTATACCTCCCCTATAGAGGCTCCCGACAAGTCCACCCACTGCGTCATATCCTGTTACAGACCCAGTCGAATAGCAGTTGTCAACGGTTATCGAACTACTGCTTCCTCCAACATATCCTGCAAGTCCTCCCGTATTGCCGTAACCTATAATGTTTACATCTACAAGTCCAAGATTTTTGATGATTTTCGGCTTTGCGTAGCCGAAAAGTCCAACATTATTTGTATCAGGCCTGTTTATGTACAAGTTTTTGATCACATATCCGTGCCCGTCGAGGCTCCCCGTGAACGGGTTGTCGCTAGTTCCAACCGGCTCGAATCCAGCCCCGTTGTTCCAGTTCACCGTCTCCGAGGCATCTATGT
>QMWE01000062.1 GCA_003661465.1 Hadesarchaea archaeon | reverse complement strand
TTGCGGACATCAGGCGAGCCACCGAACAGGAGCTGGCACGGGTACCGTACATAGGAGCAGAGGTCGCGCGAAGCATCAAAAAACAAACGGCATGATAAAAAAAGAAAAAAAGGATGCCTCGGGCATCCCTCAGGCGGAACCTCGTGTCTAGCCGTGCGTGAACAGGGAATCGTCGAGCGATGGGTTGATCTGAATGTTAGACAGCGTTACCGTGGCTCCAGAAGTTGGATCTGTGAAGGTGTAGTCTCCACTGCCCGTCAATCCCGACACCGCCACTATGGTATACGTATGAGCCAGCAACTCGTATTCACTCCAGTAACTATTGAACATAGAACTCATATCCGTCCACGTTCCCTCCGAGTATATCCAAACCTCTTGAGTCTCTCCGTTTATTATCGTGATCACATCCTGTCCCGTGGTTGTCCTCTCGTCTCTGACCTTGAGATTGGGCGTCCATATATTTTCCATATAAATGGTTCCCCAGACTGTCTCAAATGGAGATGTCGACACGAAATCGCACTGAAGACTGGAGACCTCATCGGGTCCCCAGATATCACCGCCGGGGTTCGGTCCCAAAACGTCGCCAGGGGCCGTGCCCGCCAAAACGACAACGAGCACGACAACGGCAACAGCAGCTATCATGATTCCCACCAGAGCGATCGTAGTCAATCCCCTCTGTCCCATATTCTAACTCCAGTGTAACAACTCGGTGTCGATTTATAAATCTAAATTGAAACCCTTCGGTCGGACTTAATTCATGCCCCCGGAATCGCAATCCTTTTATGGCCCCTTCTATCAAACTAAAGGTGGGCTTGTGGCCGAGGTCTTTGTAAAACGAGCATCGGAAGCAGCGAAAAAATCCAGGATCGTCATCGCGTTTGATCCCGTTTTCAATCCCTACGAGAAGTCACGCGAGGAGAGGAGCAAGGAAAGGTCAAACGTTCGGACTCAACTACAAAACCTCCTCACCGAACTGGACGGGCTGGTGTCGGGCGTGAAGATAGGGCTCCCGGCCATATTTGGCCTGGGGCTAGATCACGTGGAGGAGATCATCGACCGCCATAAGAAGAGCTATTTCTTCATCTGTGATTCGAAGATGGCAGATATAGGATATATCAACCGTCTGGTGGCAGGCCAAATATTTGAAGGAGGATTTGACGCGCTCATCATCCACGCGGCGGTCGGGAAGAAAGAAGCCATCGACCGCGTCGTAGAGCTGGCGGAAGAGAAGGGAAAAGGTGTGCTCGGACTATGTGCGATGAGCCATCCCGGAGCCAGCGAGCACCTGAACAAACACCTGGAGGAACTCCTCCAGATAGCCACCGCAGCCGAAGTCGACGGATTTGTCCTTCCAGCCACATACCCGAACCTCATCAAACGCACGAAAACCAACCTGCCCTCAAAACTCATATTTTCACCTGGCATTGGTGCCCAAGGAGCACCATTCGGATCTGCTCTTTCAGCTGGAGCTGATTTTGAGATAATAGGTAGAAGCATAACTCAAGCGCTCTCTCCCGCTAAAAAGGCCAGAGAGGTACTGAAGGTGATGAAGAATGGAGCCAGAGATCTCTAAAATCACCTCACAGCTTGCCAAATACGGGTGTTTCATGGTGGGGGAGTTCAAGCTCTCCTCCGGAAGCACGAGTCCCTATTACATAGACCTCAGAACCATCCCCTCCCACCCAGAACTATTCGACCTCGCGACCGACGCATACCTCTCGGTCCTGAAACGCGAAGGGATATCCTTCGACCGCGTCGCCGGGATAGCGACCGCGGGCGTCCCGATCGCCTCGGTGGTCGCGTACAAACTTAGAAAGCCGTTCATGTACGTGAGAAAGGAGGAAAAATCGCACGGGACCAGAAGCCTGGTGGAGGGTGTGGTAGAACCCGGCGATTCCGTGCTGGTGGTGGATGACGTGGCGACCACCGGCGGGAGCATCCTAAGAGCTGTGGAAGCCATACGCAAAATAGGGGGAAAAGTCGAACACGTGATAGTTCTGGTCGATCGGAAGCAGGGAGCTGGGTCGAGCCTGAGCGGGGCGGGTGTGAAGCTGATCTCCATCATGACGGCTGATGAGCTCATCCAAGAACTCCACTTAAAAGGAATCATACCGTATGATGATTACGAAAGGGTAATGAGGTACATCAGAGGTGAAGGGGATGTTAAAAGGACGTGACGTGATATCCATCCTCGACTTCACGAGATCCGAGCTGGAGAAAATTTTCAGGGAAGCCCTCAAAATGGAACGGGTCCAGAAGCTCGAACGTCCCCTCTTGAAGGACAGGCTGCTCGCCACCGCGTTTTTCGAGCCCAGCACTCGCACCCGTCTCAGCTTCGAGACCGCAATGCACAGGCTCGGCGGATCGGTAATAGGCTTCTCCGAATCAGAGGGCACATCACTCGCCAAGGGTGAAAATCTGGCAGACACGGTGAGGATGCTGGACGCCTACGCCGATGTGGTGGTGATACGTCACCGGATAGAAGGGGCAGCGAAACTTGCGGCTGAGGTCGCCGACGTGCCGGTGATAAACGGAGGGGACGGAAGTAAACATCATCCAACCCAGGCGATGGTCGATCTCTACACCATATGGAGAGAGCTAGGGCGAATAGACGGCCTTCACATCGCGCTCACCGGTGATCTCAGATATGGAAGAGCCGCATCCTCGCTCATGTACGCGCTCACGAAATTCAGGCCGAAAAAGGTATCTCTGATCTCACCGGCATCGCTGAAACCCCGAAAGGAGATCATGGATTTCATCAGCGGGACGAAGTTGAAGTTTTCAGATGAAGAGGATCTCAAAGAAATCATCGGTGACCTGGATGTCTTGTACGTGACCCGGATCCAGAAGGAGAGGTTCCCAGACCCCGCGGAGTACGAAAAGGTGAAGGGAAGTTACCGAGTGGATCCAGAACTTCTCAGCGATGCCAAGAAATCGCTCATCATTATGCACCCCCTCCCGAAGGTAGACGAGATAGATTTACAGGTGGACGAGACACCCTTTGCCAGATATTTCCAGCAGGCCGCGTACGCCGTCCCGGTCCGGATGGCCCTGCTCGCGCTGCTGCTGGGGAAGGCGATGTGAATGAACTCGGAAGAACTCACCGTCAAGAAGATAAGGGACGGAACCGTGATAGACCACATCCCTGGAGGACAGGCGCTAAACGTGCTGAGGATCCTGGGGATCACGGGAGAGGAAGGACACACGGTCGCGATCATGATAAATGCCCAGAGCAGAAAACTCGGAAAGAAGGACATCGTGAAAATCGAGGGGCGAGAGCTCGTCTCCGGCGAGGTAGACAGGATAGCCCTGATCGCCCCGGAGGCCACCATCAACCTCGTCAAAAACTACAGGGTAGCAAGGAAGACCAAGGTAAAACTGCCGGACGAGATAAAGGGACTTCTCAAGTGCACGAACCCGAACTGCATCTCGAACAAGCCACGGGAACCGGTCACTCCTTCCTTCAGGGTCGTTTCCCGGACACCGACTCTCCTCGTATGTGAGTACTGCGGCACGTACATCACCTATGATGAGGTCGCGGCTCAGTACACCCTCCCGGGCTGAGTGATGGGCTTGCCAGAAAAACATGACCTCCAAAAGCCAGAGAAAGTGGAAGGAACTTTTTCCTACGAGGATTTTGGGTTCAGATCGGCTAGAATCAAAAAATCCGTGAACGAGAGCCCCACCGTGAAATCGTTTTACCTGGAAAATCCACTTCGAAAGGACCCTCTCCCCGGACAGTTCGTGATGGTATGGGTACCCGGAGGGGAAGAAATCCCCATAAGCATCTCCGGGGTTGAGGACGACGCGCTCAGGATATCCGTGGCGAACAAGGGGAAGACCACGGCCAAACTTCACGCACTCGAAAAAGGCGGGACCGTGATGATCAGGGGGCCATTTGGAACGCACTTTCATCTCAACGAGAGCTCCTATCTTCTGGTGGGAGGTGGATACGGAGTTGCCCCTCTGATATACGCAGCCAGTTTCATATCGAAATCCGGAACAGAGTGCACATACCTCGTCGGTGCGAAGACCGCCTCCGAACTCCTGTTTCTCGAGGAAGCCAGAAGGCTCGGGATGGATGTGCGCATCATCACGGAGGACGGATCGGCTGGGCGCAAGGGAATGGTAACGGACGTGCTGGATAAACTGCTTGAGGAAAAACGCTTCGATCTCGTGCTCACCTGCGGTCCGGAGCGGATGATGTACGAGGTGGTCCGGAAAGCACTCGGAAGGGGAATCCGCGTGCAGGCCTCGCTGGAGCGGTATATGAAGTGCGGGTTCGGCATATGTGGCTCGTGCGTGCTGGATCCAACGGGATTGCGCGTGTGCACAGACGGACCGGTCTTCGACGGGGAGGTCCTACTCAGCACGGACTTCGGCAGAAAAAAACGGGATGCATCTGGATCGGTGGTGGAGATATGAGACTTCTCGTAACTGGAAAGATATTCACGCGAGGTGGGCTAGTTGACGCCTCGGTGATGGTGGAAAACGGGCGCATCACAAAAATAGCAAAGGTGATCCAAGAACCCGCCGACCAAGTCCTCGACTATCACGGAAAGGGGCGTATCGTGCTTCCCGGCCTGATCGACATGCACGTTCACATGCGGGATTTCGAGTACAGTCACAAGGAGGATTTTTTCACGGGGACGAGCGCTGCTGCGATGGGGGGATTCACAGTGGTAGCAGATATGCCAAACACCCGACCCCGCGTGAACCGGCCCGACGTGCTGGCGAGACGGGAAAAAGTGGCGAGCAACAAGTCCCTGGTGGACTACGCTCTCTACTACGGCGTGCCGGAGCGTGAGGAAGACCTCAGGGACGAGATCCAAGAGCTGGCAATAGGATTCAAGATATTCATGCAGCACGAGTTTTACACCGACAGACGTCCGCTCTCGGAAAGGGTACTGGAGTTCGCATCGAGAAAAAACATGCCTGTGGTCGTGCATGCCGAAAATCCAAAATTCTTCGTGGAAACGGAAATGGGTCCGGTGGGCACACCCGAAGCGGAGGCATCTGCAATCAGAGATATCGCGGGAGCTGCTTCAGACATGGGTTTTCCCCTCCACGTGACCCATACGAGCTCGGAGGCCGGATTGAGGGAGCTCACCGCATGGAAGGACAAGACCGGGCTGACCGCAGATACCTGTCCGTACTACCTGCTCCTGAACGCCGAGAAAGCGCGAAAGATGGGCGGCATCGGAAAGGTCCATCCGCCAATCAAGAGCAGCAGGGACTCGGAAGCCCTCATGAGGGGACTGAAAGATGGAAGGATCGACGCGATCGTCTCGGACCATGCACCTCATCCGCTCGAGGAAAAAAGAGATCCCAGAACCGCCTCTCCTGGCTTTCCCGGTCTGGAGACGACGCTCCCGCTCCTCCTTACCCTCGTGAACAGAAAGGTGCTTGAGGTGGAAGATGTAGTGAGAGCATGCGCTGTCAGTCCATCCAGGATATTGGGGCTGGCTGGAGTCGGATCGATCGAGGAGGGGAAACTCGGGAACCTCACCGTGGTGGACCTCCATCGAAAGGAAAGGATAGACCCACAGACCTTCGCGAGCAAGGGCAGGTACAGTCCGTTCGAGGGAATGGAGGTAGAAGGCGCCGCGCTGGCCACAGTAGTCAGGGGAGAGCCGGTCATGCTGAACGGGGAGATAGTCGGTACCAAGGGGTGGGGAAAAAATGTCAAAACTTGGTATTAAGCTAGGCAGGTTGAGGCTCAAAAATCCGACGATCCTCGCCTCCGGGGTGCTCTGCAATGGATCTCTGCTGAGACGGGCGGCAGTAGATGGAGGAGCCGGAGCGGTCGTGACGAAAAGTCTGACAAGGGAGAAACGGGAGGGTTATCCGACACCCGTCATCGCCGGGACAAACATGGGGCTGGTGAACGCGGTTGGACTCGCAAATCAGGGATACGAGGAATTTCTCTCCAGAGAACTCCCGGAGGCGAAAAGAGGAAGGGTACCCGTGATCGTGAGCGTCGCTGGAGGCCGTGGTGAGGAATTCGCGGAGATATGCGCGAGAGCTGAAGAGGCCGGCGCAGACGCGGTCGAACTCAACCTCTCCTG
>QMWE01000061.1 GCA_003661465.1 Hadesarchaea archaeon | reverse complement strand
TCCCAAACTTCGAAGCCACGGAGAGGATATTTTTGACCCCTGGATGGGAACATCCGACCAGAACCACCAGACCTCTTCGGGTGCCTAGGATCAAAGACTGTTCTTTAAATTCCTCACCAACCTCCCCCGTGCTCCAGATTTCCTTCCGTATCTCCTGAGGCCCAGTGACTTCGTGCAGATCAACCTTGGAAGCCAGCTCCTCTTTCAAATGTTTTGAGAACGAACGAGGAACGTAAACTTCCATATCGCGTCTCATGATGTGGGGAAGCCCGCCTAGATGGTCCCAATGAGCGTGGGAGATAACAACCACACCTATATCTTCCGGCCCAACACCGAACTTCTTGAGGTTTGAAAGCAAAACGTTTCCGTCCCACCCCGTGTCAAACAATATCATCTCTTCCTCAAGCTCTACCAAACACGAAAAGCCCCACCCCCGTTCAAATCCCGGCCTAGCTTCGTTATCGTACACGATCTTCAGCTTCATTTTTATCACATGGTGTCTTCTCATCTGATCTCCTTGGGCGGGGAGGAGAGGGAGTGAGAACCAAAAGACGGCGCTCTACAAGCATACTGGCTACCTTGCTCCTAGCGCTTTCCAGACAGCGCCATACAGTACCCCGGGAAACCCCCATCCGATCCGCTGCTTTCTCCTGATTCAATCCCTCGTGATATATGAGGCGAAACGCCTCGTACTCGTCGTAGCTCATGTAAATCGGATCGGTTTCTAGTAGAGGAAACCCGCTCGGATCTACCGGAGCAAACCTCATTGTTCCAGGGATCACGCGGACGAACCTGGGTTTCATTGGCCTTCCCGGACCGCTCCAGCGGAGAGACCACCTGCGCCTCATATGCACCAATACAGTTTTCGTTCATTTGCACGTAATAAATTTACGTTAGAGAGATACTCCTCTCGATAGCTCCAGTTGGTGCCGTAGAACAATTTTTAGGTGAAGCTAGGTATTAAGAGAGATGTTGTCTCCTTTTAAAAAAGCGTTGCCTAAAACCAATGAGAACTATGAGCAAGGGTTTGGTTATATCCGACGTCATCCGTTCCATGATGCGAATGGGTTTTCCACATGACGAGATTTACGATGTGCTATCCGGAGCGGGCGTTCCTGGAGAGCACGTACAGCTTCTCATCGATCGGATTTCGGCAGAGTTTCACGATATGGGTATAGAACCACAAACTTCACGACTAGCGAGGGAGATCCAAGATATCTTTAAAATTGAGCTGGAAGAAACATTGTCAAATATCCTATCGCATATGAGCCTAATTTCTAGGGAGATAATATCAATCAAAACTGAAATGGAAAAACTTAACAAACGCGTGATCGATCTTCGGAGATCTGTCCGTCGGGCTAACCCGAGATCGAAAACGGCCTCAGGCTGATTACGACCACCCTTATGCTAAATGGTTCGTCTGGCATTTCCCATCTGTAGGCAAGCGGTTTATGAACATGACCGAATCCATAAGGTCGCAACAAGGTGGGATTGTCGTAGTCGAATATCTCCTCCACCACGTTTTGGTCTAACTCAAGTGTGATTTCCCACTGACCCCACCAGAGCGTTACGCCTATGAACCATAGCGGAACTGGTGTAGCAGTCGGAGAACCACACCAGCCAGCTGGATCCTCGCGTCTGTAAGTTATACTCTTTACCTCGAAATCATGAAACACCGAAACTCCCGGAGATCTATGGATGGGCTGAGGAGGCATGAGCTCGTAAAACTCTTCACGACCGGTTTCAAACTCTGGAGGATTTCCAGCCAATCTCGAAACAAGTTCCTCATCAATCTCAAGTTCGACTGAGGTCGGTTCATACTGCTGTGACAAAGTTTTCATCTGATTAAGGTCCTCTCTCGCCTTTTCCAATACGAATTTTAGCGTGCCAATCGTCCCGTTGCTCTCGTCCCATATGTAAACAGGGATCGACTCCTCCGTTGGCTTGGGTGGATCACCCGCATACACCGTGAATGTCACCCACCGCTCTGGGTCAGACCGAGAAAGTATCAAATCGATTGAGGAGATAGTTTGCGCTGAAATTTCGCTAAAGGAGGATTCGGCTTCATCTTTACTCAGTTCGACTAAATCCTCTATGGATCGTTCCAACCGGAAAAGTTCAGCCGACACCCCTTTTGTTCCCAGTTCTATCTGCTCCTTCAGAGATGGATAATCCTCGGACAAGCTCCGAGACGTGAAAGATTGGTACAATGCATCCATCACCACATTGTTTGAGCTATGACTTTCCACGAATTCCAGAAGTTGATCAAAACGATCCTTGGTGGCCAAAATTTCATCTCGTGCATCTGCTACATGATCGGCTGCATTTTTAAGCATCCGACGCGTGTTCTCAGATGACGATGCCTTCGCGTCCTCCGCCAGCCTGATACATCGTTTCGCTTCTTTCAGATTGGCTGCGGCACCTTCGAGACTGCTCAGGGCGAGATCGATATATTCACGTATTGTATCCACATCAACTGCGCTTATGGGTGTAACCGTGACCGTGTGCTCCTTTAGCCAAGCAAGCTTGCTACTCGACCCACCAGTCCCATCAGCCAGCTTCTCCGCGATTGTCCAATAATCTGCGGAACCGAAAGTGTTGAATTCGTGAATCCCCCAAGCTGTTTCGAAGAGTGCCCGACTCCGAGAATCATCTAGATCCACCTTTCCTTTCAGCCATGCCTCGCCCCACGCGGCGAGATATTCCATTATCCCCCACCAAGTCGCTATATCCCCCCGCCTTTTTACGAATTCATCCATCTGCTCTTGAAGCAGAAAATAGCGAGAGTCGATAAACGCCACTACATTTTCCAGTGGAGTGACCACCGAAAGAGAATTATCACGGGATTTGAGCCTCAACCTGCTCCCTTCCGGCAGGCCCCCACACGCCAGCATGTAGCCTCCATCAACCTCTTCTATATTTACGCTTGGCCACGTGTTCAAACCTGGCACATCAAGCTCGACCCGGGAGTCATGTTTGGAATACCATGACCCGAGTTCAGTTACTCGTTCGGCAAAATATCCCGTTGCAAGCTGTTCGATGGCGTGCATCCTATTAACGTCATCGTAGTCATCCGCCCGTTTGCTTACCTCCCAGAGTGCCCTGTAAACAGCGTATTTCAGAGCAGTTTTGATATCGCCTCTGATTTCCACCATAAACGCCAGAAGCGCAGAGTCGGAAACCTTGTCCACTGTGCTGAGAGATCTCTGATGCCGTACCCACGCAGCTTGGCCAACCATTCCGACCACGAGGAGCACTATGAGGACACCCGCGGCGCTGAACGGCATAAATCCGCTTGCCCTCATCTGGACCACAACTCCAAGGTTACCTCCAGGATGGGATCAATCTCAAATCCTGCTTCGTTCGGATCGATGCCGGTCAATTCTTCAATATGCCATGCCAGCTCCTCCCTTGATACTGGCAACGAAAGCATTAGGGTCTCCGTGCAAAGCTGAGTTCTCGCCCGTGTTAAGTCCGCGACCTCACTTTCGAAGTGAACTCTGGCAGACCCCAAGTCCGCGACCTCTGTCCTCGCACGCAGACGATATCCAAAACGACCACCGATTATGCGATCGAGCGTCGATTTGAGAAATATCCTGAGCTTCTCGTCCATTCTCTCATTTGGCCGCCGGACCTGGAACTCGGCTCCTTTTATGTCCACATGCAAATTAAGAAGGGCGTCCTCGGCGAGCAGTTGTGTGATGGTCTTGTATCTCAGTTCACGTTTCGCCGAGTCTCCTACCACTGGGAGATCTGGTTCGAACTCTGTGTCCAGCTTGTACTCAAATCCACCGAATTGCTCGGCGCTCGTGTTCTGAAGGAGGTACAGGACGCTATGCGCAAAGCTGGAGGCATATCTAGCGCTATCAACTCTCGGATCAACCGGAGCCATTCCGGTCAACATCAATGCGGCAGTGGAGATGAGAACGGAAAAAACCAGCATATCAGTAATGTAGCCAAACCCTTGTTCACCCACTTCAACCCCTCCATACCTGTACGGAGAGTTCGCATGGAAGAGCCGAGCTCTGGTCCCAAAACAAGGCCACGGGTAAACTTACGCTAACTGGTGGAGAAAAATATTCCTTAAACAAATCTGGTTTGATCCCGTGAGCAAAAAGAAGTTCTCCGCTAAAACTTCTAATTTCAACTCGAAGATTAGTTCCATGCAGGGCCAAAATTTTGGAATAATTTTCAAGCCGGTCGGATGATGGTTTTATCACTCCGGGCTGGCCACCGTCCGCTGCAAGAACTTGGTTCACAAGTCGTTCGGCAATATCGAGTGCCAGATTGAAATCCTGATATGCGTTCCGCCGTTCCATATAAACATGGTAGGAATGGCACAACACGACGACAAATATGATGACAATTCCCGTGATGGTGAGAACCGAGAAAAGATCTTCACCAACCGAAAACGCCATCTAAATCAGCTCCAGCTGAATCATTCCAGATTTTTTGAGGTGAATCTCGCGAGGGTTATCCACTGAGAGCTTGAACTCTCCTCCGTTCACTCGGTTTGTAAGCATGAGCACGCGCTCGACCTTGGCATCTCCAAAAACATGTACACAAACCACCTGAAAGTCGCCATTTCGTCTACCAGTTACCACCACTTCCGATTCGGTCGAAACTAACGGCAGTTGGCGTCGTAGTTCAGTTTCACCAGGCATAAAGTCCACAGCGCCAATTGTATCGGTGATGACATCGGTGAGTTGGGCCATCTTTTCTCGTTCGGATAAATGTCCAAAACTTGCGTGCATTGACAGAACCACCCCAATGAATGCAAAAGCCGCCAACGCGACGCCGACCTTGCAGACCAAGAAATCGGCCAACAGCCCACGGTCGTTCACTCAAATCACCGAACCTCCAAAAAGCAGCTCCCATCTGCCCCCCGCTTGAGTTCGACGAGATAACTGCCGGTGCTCAATTGCGGTGTGGACGTAAAAACTGGCAATGGAAGAATATCGCTCCGCACGACCTCATCGCCCACCACCAGCCGCGCCACGTTTTTATCCAAGACGATTACACCATCTCCCGTGTGGATCTCGATCAATTGAACGCTGCCCACACCGCCAGCACTGAGCATCCGGACCTGCTGGATGAACAAATCGAACGAATCAATCGCTTGCTGCCGCTCACTTGATCTCCGCGCTTGGTCAAGACATGCCAACCCTATCCCCAAAGTGCTTGCCCCGAGCACGGCGCCGAGCAGGATCACCACTGGTAGAGATTCCACACCGCGGATCTCGTGTCGCATGATCTCACTGTCCGACCGCCACCTGCCCCTCCCACGGGATGTATCCCGCGTGAGTCACCCGCACCGTCGCAACGACGACATCTGCGCCATTCATAGGGATTGTAAACGTGTAACGATTCGAGTTCGTACCCATGGTGTGGGCTTTCATCCCACCGATCCATTTTACGACAACGGTCGCTCCGTTCAAGGCATCTCCACTGGCCGCATCGTAGACTTTAACGGTCAAGCGATTGCTCGATGTTGTGAACCGGACATCCATGTCCCGGAGCACCGTTCGCTCGGCCGTCCCTACGAACTGTGTCAAAACACCCATCGCCATCGTCCCGATCACGAGGGCCATCACGAGCTTTATCGGTACCCCTGTGAGCTGTGCTCTTTCTTCCATGTGCCCCGCCGAGGCTTTGTGCCAAGGTTGTTTATAAAGAGAGAAATTTTGTCCATGACCACGCGGGAACAATCATTTATTTCTTTTTCAGACAGGGATATACGGAAGCTGGCAAGATGTCAGAGATCTACTATGTTTACATCATCCAAAGCTTGAAAGACGGCAAGTTTTACAAAAACCTTGGCGAGAAATCCCCACCCTTTAGAGCAGAGGGCGGAATCGCTTGATAGCATCCGGTTTTTGGAGCATGGGGACGAACAGTGCCGGGTAGAGGATGGGGTCGGGAGGTTTCCCCGACCGCGATTTTAAATCCGGGAAGACAGGCATTTTTCGCCTGTTTTTGAAAAATGGAGGATGTTAGACAGCTCCTTGCATTCGGCGGCCCCTCCTCCAAATCCGCTTAAGAAGCGTGCACAAAACGCGCGGTTGAAGGTGTAAGAATGAAGCGC
>QMWE01000060.1 GCA_003661465.1 Hadesarchaea archaeon | reverse complement strand
CTCCACCACCAACCTCGCGGGGTGGGGTGACCTCCAAAAAGGCTTGCTCGTCGTCCTCATGGTCATGGGTGGTGGCTACGGTTCGACGTCCAGTGCCATCAAACTCATTCGGATCATCATCATAGGAAAGGCAGTACACTGGATGATCAAACGCAGCTTTCTCCCCGATCGAGCAGTGCTTCCGGCAAAGGTCGCCGGCAGGGAGTACACCGAGCGGGAAATGATGGAGACGGCCGTCTACGCTTTTATTTACTTAGTGGTTCTGATAGCGGGGGCGGTGGTCCTGATGCTTTTGGATAATCCGATCATGGACTCGCTGTTCGAGTCAGCTTCCGCTCAGGGCAACGTGGGACTGACGGTGGGCATAACCTCTGCGACGATGCCGTTGGCTGGGAAGATATCTCTCATCATCCAGATGCTTGTGGGACGTCTTGAGATAATTCCCGTGGTGGCTTTTCTGAGCTACTTGATCGCTAAGGTGCCACGTCCCCGTCAAAAGCCTTTCTAGATGGAGGACGAACGAACAACCTGTACTTATCGTCTCCTCGGAGCTCCATCTCTATCCGTTTTGCCACGCTGGATTTTGGGTTCACGAGTCCCTTTACACGTTTTTCTAGGTCATCGAAGTCGGCGAATGGACCCTTTTTTCGTTCCTCGATAATTGACCACATCAGCTTCTTTCCTATGCCAGGTATCAGCTCCAGCTGGTGGAAACGGGTTGTCAGGGGAACCGCGCGATTGAAAAACTCGATAAACCGCTCCGGTGATTGGGAGACCAGTTTTTCTATTGCCGTCGGCAACTCAGCCTTGGCTGCTGCCGTGAGCTCTTCATACCCGATTCTGCGTTTTATCCTTTCCACCTTATCCCGCTCTCCCTTGCCTATGAAGACCAGTTCGTGGGGTGTAAAGGTCACACCCTTCAGCGGCACGACCTCGAGCAGCGTGAAAAACGTATCTCCCAGTATTTGTGCAATTGGTTCCTTCAGGTGAACTGGTCTGGGATCGTTCGGATGTCCCTGCGGAAGGAAATCCAGTACTATTCCCCTGTCCTCATATTTTTTATCCATAAAAACAGCCCCCGAAACTATGGGTTTTTATTTCCGGTATTTGTTTATGATCTCCAAGACTTTTTTTACTTCATCCTCTTCAAGTCTAGTACGTTCTTTTGAGAAGATCAACTCAACATCTTCCTTCGTTTTTGGCATGAGGTCCACAAGCGCCACGGCCTGGTGTTCCCTAATTTTTTCGATCTTGAGCAGTTCTTCCTTGAGTTCCTCGGCTTTTTTGCTGTCCAGTTTCACAAATTTCTGTGCATAGTCGTACGTCAAACGTTGACTATACTCTAAGTCTCCTTTCTTTTTCTTTTTTTCCAGGATCTCCAGGACTCCGGCCAGAGGCACAGGTTTTTCCTTTACAACACGTTTTCCGATCAAGTTTTCACCACCCTAAGGTGTTCTGGACGAGAAATAACCTTTTTTGTTGACCCTCCATCCCTGATCTTCACGATATACGCACTCCCTCTCTGTCCTTCTACCACCCCTATCCTTCCGTGATACCTCGGATGAGGTTGTCCCTTTACCACGCTCGGGTCGAGCATTATCGCTACCTTGGTCCCCGTTGGTAGCTCTTGGATCACCCTGCTCGGTGAGGGTAGCCCCCGCCGACGGGGATGTTTGGTCAGTTTGCCCCTGCTTTTGCTCCTCAGACCTTTGGACCGTCTGGCCATGTGGAACACCAAGAAAATAATGCATCGTGCATTTTTCAGGTTAACTGTTCTTCCGCCGTTTTAACTCTATCGGCGGAGCCTTCTGAAAGGTCACCCTTCACGCTTTCCAGGGCTTGGCATGGTCCCTTTGGACATCTCCTTCACGAGTTTACCCCATGGACCGAATCTTGGAGTTCTTCCCTTCGCAAAGGTCTTGATGAACCGCTTCATGAATTCGTACTGCTTGAGGAGTTCTTTCACCTCAGCTTCGGTCGTTCCGGAGCCCCTCGCAATCCTGCGAATACGGGAGGAATTGAGCAATTTTGGGTTCTCCAACTCTTCCTTCGTCATTGATTGCATGATGACTTTGAAACGCTTCAGCTTTTTTTCTCCGACTCGCATCTGTTCTTCAGGTACCGAGACGCCCACTCCTGGGATGAGCTGCATGAGCTTGCTCAGTGGCCCCATCTTGCTCATTGCTTCGAGCTGGTCGTACACGTCTCGCAGAGTAAGTTTTCCAGCCATTATCGCCTTCACGTCGGTTGGTTTGAGTTTCTCAGTTTCTGTGGCTTCCCTGATCTTCCTGAGGAGGGTTTCAATGTCTCCCATTCCTAGCAGTCTGGCTACGAAGCGTTCGGGCACGAACGTTTCAAGGTCGTCGATGTGTTCCCCGGTTCCCACGAACTTTATCGGCGCCCCGGTAGCGGCTACGGCAGAGAGGGCTCCGCCCCCCTTGGCCGTACCGTCCAGCTTTGTCACCAGAATCGATCCGACGTCTGTGGCTTTTTTGAACGCGGCCGCCTGCTCCCGCGCCTGCTGCCCCAGTGTTGCATCCAGCACAAGTATCACCTCATCGGGCTTCACGGCATCGGCGATTTGTCTCATTTCCTCCATCAGGGCCTCCTCTTTACGATGCCTTCCGGCTGAGTCGACCAAGATCAGCTCAGTGTTTTCTCTCTTGAGCTTCTCGACACCTTCCTTCGCAAGCTTGATCGGGTCTTTTGCCCTGGGATCCCCGAAAACCTTGATACCACTCTGCTCCACGAGTTGTTTGATCTGCTCGTACGCTCCTGGACGAAAGGTGTCCGCACAGACGATTCCCACCTTAAATCCACGTTTTTTGAAGTGTGCCGCTAGTTTTGCCACTGAGGTCGTCTTGCCGCTCCCTTGCAGGCCCACCATCAGCAGTACCGTGGATTTGCCTGGTTGGAGCCGGAGTTCAGCAGGTTTCCCCAGGAATGCGGATAGCTCTTCGTATACTATCTTGATGACGTGCTCTTTTCGTCCCATACCGGGAGGAAGCTTTTCTCCAAGTGCCCGCTTCTCTATACGTTTCGTCAGGCCTAGGACGAGCTCCACGTTCACGTCGGCTTGAAGAAGAGCGCGCTGTACTTCTCGAACAAGTTCCTTGATGGCCCGCTCGTCTACGTGGGTCGCCCGAGTCAGCTTTTGGAGGGCGCCATGAAGAGCCCTTCCGAGTTTATCGAGCACCACAGGTTCTCACTTCGATAACCGTTTGTCACGTGGGGGTTAAATATCCGTTCTGAGAAGTATTGTAGGTGTACAGATGAAGGCTTTAATACTGGCGGGCGGATTTGCGAGAAGGCTAGGTCCCATAGGAGATGCCCTCCCAAAGGCCATGCTAGTCGTTGAGGGAGATTCGGTTCTGGGTCATCTCGTCAAAAAACTCGAGGAGATCGGGCTTGATCCATTCATCTCGACCAACAAAAAGTTCGAAGGATTTTTCAAAAATTACAAGAATGTCCTCGTAGAAGAGGCGACTTCGGAAGAGGAAAAGTTGGGTGCCCTTTCCGCAGTGGATTACGCGATAAAAAAGCTTAAAATAGACGAGGATCTGCTGGTCGTTTGCGCGGATAATTACCTTTCGGCGGGTCTCAAGGATTTTGTCTCCAGCTATTCCGGTGAGCCGTTGGTGGGTATCTACCACGTGGGTGAGAGACCTGACATGAAGCCCGAGGAGATGGCGACCGTGAAGTTCGATGGAAGCGATCGGTATCCTCCCCCGAAAAAGAACTTTCAGCTGGAAAGTTTCAAAGAAAAGGTCAAGCCACCGCTCAGCGAGTACGTGGCTATGGGAATATACGTTTTTCCGAGGAAGATCTTCCCGATCCTGAGCGAGTTTTGCAGGGGACAAAAGCGAGATGCTCCCGGGTTTTTCCTCCAGCATTTAATGGAACGCGGTGAGAGGGTCGACGGGTACTTGTTTACCGGAGAATGGTACGATGTTTCGCACAAGAGTTATCTGCAGGCGTTCAGGGATGCGAGGCTCGCAAAGAGCGACGAACGATATGTCGTGTGCGACAAATCGCTGAGCGAAAATCTGGTCCTGTCCATCACCATTTTACATCCGGGTAAACATACCACCGGACATTCTCACGATGTGGCTGAGGTCTACTTCTTCGTTGAGGGTGAGGGAGAGATAGAGATAGACGGGCACCGGCATCAGGTCAAAAGTAAGGACATAGCACCCATCAAACCCAATCAATTTCACCGTGTTTACAACACGAGCGATAAAGAACTCATCTTCGTGTCCGCATTTGAGAAATATGGAGAGAGGGGCTGACCGGTTTTAGGGTGTTGATCCCCTAGTTCGCGACGATGATTCATCTTGTCAGGTATTCGATCATGGACTCGAACACGAGCTTGCCATCCGCGTATTTGGGTGGGTTTTCCATAGCCGTCCAGTCGGGGAGCTGGATTCCAAAATATGCACGCTCGGGGTGGGGCATCAATCCCAACACAGTTCCGCTGGGATCGCATATTCCGGCTATATCGTAAAATGATCCGTTCGGATTAGCGGGATATCTTCCGTTGGCATATTCCCCTTTTTCGTCGCAGTATCTGAAAACCAGCTGGTCGTTTTTTATGAGTTTCTGGAGGGATTCCTCTTCCTCTTCTTTTTGGAGGACAAACCTTCCCTCAGCATGGGCCACGGGCATGAAGACCTTCTGCCCTTTCTCAAGCTTTTTGGTAAATATGCACTTTCCCCGGTTTTCGTGCTTCAGATGAACCCACCTGCACTCAAATCTCGCGGAGCCATTGATGGCGAGCGCAGCTTGGGGCTGATCGTCGATCCCATCAAATGCCGGCAGGAGCCCACACTCGACCAGCACCTGAAAACCGTTGCATATCCCAAGCACGGGTCTACCCTCCTCGACGAACTTTCCCAGCTCTTTTGAAAATGTGCTCATCATACGTTTTCCTAGGATTGCCCCCGCACGGACGTGGTCGCCATACGAGAAGCCTCCAGGGATCACAAGGGCGTCGTAGTCGATGAGCTTTCCTTCGGCCAGTTTGTTCAAATGTAGGATATTTGCCATCGCGCCTAGGTCGTCCAGGGCCACCTTCGTCTCCATATCGCAGTTCGTTCCTCCGACACGGATTATGCAGATCTTCGGCCTAGTCATTCAACCCACCTGACTGGCCAACCCCCTTTTCCAGGCCTCACGCAGTTTCTTGGATTCCACTTCGATTATTTTTCCGGACTTTCCCCTTACGAAAAGGATATCTGAATCGCTCACCCTGCCGATGAGTCCAAAATCGCACTTTAAGAGCTTTTCAAACTTTTTCTCCTTACCGTGCACGACCTCCACCAAGAACCTGCTGTTTGACTCGGAGAACAGCATCACGTCGTCTCTCATTCCATGTTTGGCGGATATCGGGACGTTTTCCAAGTCCAACTCGGCTCCATTTTTGCCGCTGAGAACCATCTCCGCTGCGGCTACTCCCAGACCTCCCTCCGAGAGATCGTGGCATGCTCGAATATATCCAGAGTCTATTGCCCTAGTTATAGAATTCAGAACTTTCTTTGACTTGGTCGCACGTACCACGGGGACGCTTTTTCCGATTTCTCCGAAGAGCCTGTAGTATTCAGAGCCACCCATTTCCGGATACGTGTTTCCCACCACGTAGATAGCATCGCCTGGTCTCTTGAAATCCAAGGAAATGGCCTTTCTGACATCTGGGATCACACCGATTGCGGTTATCAGCAGTGTGGGGGTTACTGGGCCAAGAGGAGACTCATTATAGAGGCTGTCCTTTCCCGAGATGAATGGGGTGCCGAGACTCCTGGCGAGATCGTAGCAGGCTTCGCATGCGTCAATCAAGGCGGAGAGCTGTTCTGGTTTCTCCGGGTTCCCCCATGTGAAGTTGTCAAGTAGCGCGATCCTTCTTCCTCCAACTGCGACGTTGTTTCTGATGGCCTCCTCGATGCTGGAGGCAGCCATCCAGTAAGTGCTTATTTTTCCGTAGTTAGGGTTCATCCCACACGAGATGACTACCCCACGC
The DNA here is from genome assembly GCA_003661465.1 of Hadesarchaea archaeon. GTDB lineage: Archaea > Hadarchaeota > Hadarchaeia > Hadarchaeales > Hadarchaeaceae > B75-G9. Next base: position 180 of record QMWE01000060.1, on the reverse strand, counting down.
CAAGAATCTGGGAGGGGTTTTAGTACGGAGGCGTCGTTGGGGCCAGCTTGGTTGCCGTGCAGCGGTTTCAGCACGGTATTTCCCTGAACTTCGTGGTCGTAGGTTCTGATCACGCTCTCCTTGCTTGAGATGTTTGGAGCCGAGAGCAATTTGAGTAATGCCCGATTCAGTTCCGATGCT
>QMWE01000059.1 GCA_003661465.1 Hadesarchaea archaeon | reverse complement strand
TGTCCGCCTCCGGAGGGATTCCTATATTTGCCACAATTACCTCCCCAGTTATGTGTTCTTGGCTCATCATGCCTTTCTTTTTTCTGTGGAAAGTAACTGTTACATCGGCCACAACTGTCTTTGTGTATCTCCCTGTAGAAGGGTTCAGACCAGAGGGCACATCCACGGAGACCTTCATCGCCTCGCTTGAATTTATCAATTCCATCAGGGATACGTATGGATCTCCGAGCTCACCCTTTATCCCAGTCCCAAAGATTGCGTCCACGATCACATCCGCGCTTGATATGGCCAGACTCCATCTTTCGAGATTCTCACTGGCAAGTTGAACTACTTTGATAGTTTTTTTCATGCGATTTATTATCTCCCAGTTACGAGACGCTTCGCAACTTTTGATTTTTTCACCATTCCCGAGGAGAAACACAGTAACAATAGCTCCATACGATGCGAGATAACGAGCGGCGACGAATCCGTCTCCCCCGTTGTTTCCCATTCCACATATGACCGCAATTCGTTTTCCCTTTAGCTCTATTTTGGCGTTGATACAATCTGCTACAGCTTTGCCAGCGCTTTCCATCATCTGAAGTCTTGAGACACCCATTTCCTCCGCCCGTTTTTCGATATCTCTCATCTCTTCTGGGGCAACCGGTTTCATTTGAGAGCCTCCTCAGGCGCTCCGGCGAATACTCTGAGGGCCTCGGACTCCATGAAATGAAGTTTTCCTGGGATAATCAGCGCGTGGGGTGGGGACCCAAAATTGGTCTTGATAAGTTTTTCGACCGTGTTGGCCACCACCAAATTATCATGGGTTCCCACCCTCGCCACCACGACTCCAAGAGTGTTCGGGGTGAAGATGTTTTTTCTCAATCTCTCTTCCAGCGCTAGCATGACCTTTATACCTTCATTTGCGCTCATCAACCTTTTTTCTTCGGCTCTAATGTCCAGCAAGAGCAATGTGTGTAGCCCACGGCTTAGATTTTCCTCCAATACCTCATAAGGTCTGATAGATGGATTATCAGAAAAAGGAATCGTGGCGGATGGACCGAACTTGTAACTTTGAAGACCAGCTGCTCCAGCAGCTGATGATATAATAGATGCAGCATGTATCAACTTCGTCTCGATGTTAGACTTGGCGGCTCGTAGGCGCAGGTCCACATGGGTGGTGGCAATCATGGGGTCTCCTGGAACGAGGAACGCTACCTTCTGGGTTTTGGCATTGTTCAGGATTTCGTCGGGGAATATCTCAACTTTTTTCCTGTCCACCAACTGGATGGGTTTTCCTATCTCCTGTTCCAGTTTATCCCGGTCAAATCCGGGGATGTAGCTGGTGTAGAGTTCCATATACACCGTATCAGCGTTTTTGGCTTCACGTAATCCGCGCAACGAGATTCCATCGTCGTTTAAACCTAACCCGATGAAGATCAGCATGAGCACCCTATAAACACTTAATTTAAGATGTTGATAAATCAATTCAGGGCCCGGGCCCGTGAATGGATGAACTCCATCGGGAAGCTCAGTCTGGCGGAGCAGCCGGCTCTTAACGAATGCTCGGCGGAAACCGGCAGGTCGAGGGTTCGAATCCCTCCGGGCCCGCTATTTTAATCAATAAGACGACAATTCTAATTGGTAGCCCGGTGGTGTAGATCCGCTTCAAAGGTGGAGCACAACGGTCAAGCAAGGGAGAACCTCCCCTTGATTATCGGCCTTTGGAGCCGACGACGGCGGAGGGGGCACCCGCCGAATTCGAATCCGCCCCGGGCTACCAATGGTTCAGTCTCCGAGATATTTGAACGAGGGGACGTTTTTCGGTCTTGATAACATTCGGAATGTCTCTTCGTTTTTAGCTATGAGTTTCTTCCCGTGTTTGATCCACCCTTTTACCTTCCAAATTCCCGTCTCGGCATCCTTCGGAAATAAAACGACCTCCATAGGGGCTAGAGGTGAGATGGTCTTCACGCTATCTGGCGGTATGTCGATCGTTCCCTTCCGTTCAAGAAAGATCTCCCCCGAGGGTGTTTCTACCCACCACCGGTATTTCGCTTTTCTGAACCACCTATGTAGATCATTTAATATGGTGAAATCCCCGAAAAAACCAGATCCCTGTGAGAACTCATCGCGATGCGGTGTCAGGATCATGTAAACGGGAGAATATATCTTCTGTAACATGAAATATCCCATTTTTGGTCTTCTGAAATAGTCGACCACGGACCATGTGATGGCGGGCCAAGGATCGATAAACATGAATTGAAAAATGCCTGTGATTCCAGTATACTTACGTTTGCGATAATTTTCAATGGCGAACTTCAACAATTTAGCTTGATATTCCTGCGAATTCTTTATGAATTCCCCTATAGAACGTCCCATCTTCACCTTCGCGACATGGAATGTTTCCTCGTACTGAAAGTCGTGAAAGGCCCATTTCCTCCAGTTTGGCGGCCATAGGTCTTTTCGTTTGAACATCTTCTTCATCGAGTCAAGATTTGGGAGTGCCTGTGCACCGAATTCGGTCGGAAGTGGACACCCAGGAATGCCGACGTACATGTGATAGTGTCCGTAATACCATCCGGGATAGACATGCTCTTTGAACTCGCTCGCTGGATGGATGTATCTCGAGGCATCTAATTTTCTCGCGACTTTGTACAGCGCACGATCAAGCTTATTCCGATTTGGTTCGTGGGGCTCGTTATGACAACACCAAACAGCAATACTTGGATGATTGAAGAAGGTGTGAATCATGTCTTTCAACATTGGAATCGTTTTTTTCACGAACCAATCGCTGTTATCGTATGACCATTGAAGCGGAAAGTCCTGCCATACCAAAATTCCCATCTCATCGGCAACGTCATATAGTTCTTCCCGTTCCACGTGAGCGTGGACTCGAACGAAATTTATGTTACACTCCTTCACCATCTTGAGATCTCTTTCGTATTTTTTTCGGTTCATCTCTGCAAGCCACTGGGTATGGATTATGTTGGTACCTCTCGGAAAAAACCTTATACCGTTTATGTGCCAGTAACTGTTCTGGTCTACACTCACCTTTCTAAGTCCAAATCTTCGTTCAACTTCGTCACTGGGCGTGCCATCGACGCTTACCCTGATTTTGATGGAGTAACAATTCTGGCTTCCGAGGTCCCATGGCCACCACAGTTTAGGTTTGTCTAGACGAATGCTAAATCTAACAATTCTGGATCCCGGCGAAAACGTAACTCGACGTCTAGCTTTCGTAGATCGAACGCCATCTTCTTCTTGGATCTCAATGAGAACTTCTGCCTTTAATCTGGTCTTTTCCAAGTTACGCAAGTAAAGCTGTGGATGCAGGGTCACGACTCCTTCCGAATTGAACTTTTGATGGACCAGAACATTATCGATCTTTATCGGCCCCGTGGAGATGAGCTTGACCGAGTTCCATATGCCTCCCGTGTTTCCCTTTTGGCCATCTTCCACACTCACGCTGCCGGGCCTGCAATCGTGGTGATTGTAAACTCCCTTGACAAGCCTTTTTCGGTTCGGCCAAACTCCAGGTTTTTCCTCCGGGGAGTCCACCTTCACCGCCAGCAAATTTTCTTGTTCGATGAGTGCGGTGATATCGAATTCAAATGGGGCAAAATATCCTTCATGTGATCCGAGACGTTTACCGTTGAGCCAAACCTCTGAATAATAATCCACTCCATCAAAACGAAGAGTTAGCTTTCCCAGATCTACATCGGGTTCTCGAAAACGTTTTCTAAACCAAACTGTTCCAGAATAATCTTTCAGACCGCTCAAGTGCCAATTTGTAGGAATTCTCATCCTCCGCCAAGCACTATCGTTAAAATGTGGTTTCATGAATCCCGCGCTTTTTCCTTCTCCATAAACATCGGTTTTGTATTTCCAACTTCCGTCCAAGAGGAGGGGCGGTGCTATGTTTCTTTTGAAGAACATGTCATCCCAATCGAGCACATCTGTTTTTTTCACGTGGATCTGGATTTAGCCCACATAGCTTGGTCTCTCCTTGTCCGGTTTCTGCTTTGGTATTCCTGGGAGAGGAAGGGGAGGGGGGATGCTAAGCGACCGGGAGACGATGGTGGCCTCGACTAGCGACGTGTTAGCTATGGCCTGTAGGAGCATAGGAGGCGGAGCCTTCTTGTTCTTGTAGTGCTGGTGGATCTTCTCAAGTTCTTCAGAACTACCCGAGATGAACGCCTGTCCCTTTATGCTTATCTGTGCCACAGATGGTGTGTACCCGATCGTCACGACGAATGGAACTGTTAACTTTTCCTTGTTGGCCTCTACACCGACGATGTTGACATTTGTGGATATGTGTAAACCTCCCGGAGCCGGCTGGTCATGACCCCAGAATCTCTCCGCCGAGATGTAATTGATGTTGACACGTACTTGCAATCCATACACCTCTTTGATGTTCGGTATTCTCCTATAAATCACCAGATGGTGACCTTTCCTCCTGCTTTTGCAGGGGAGCTCCCCACTGATAGAGTTAAAATTCCCGTGTTGAAAACTTGACGCGGATCAAGGGTTTGGCCAAGTGTCTGCGGGCCCTCGGTGGAACTTCATACATCTCCAAGTTAAGGTCCCTCTTCACCCTGATCAGCCTCGCTGAATTTGGAGGGCTGTTTGTTTTACATTTCTTACAGGAATACCCTTTTCCTCTCCCTTCTGATTTCATACGTTTTCCACAGGACGGACACCGCGGGTTCTCCTTTCTAAAATAAGAGGCCAGCTTCAAGACCCTCAGTTTTTCAAGGTTGATTGTAAGAGGTAGTCCAGGTTTTTCCTTAATTCCACCGTAGACCTGAACTTCGTCCCCGGGAAGCAATTTTTTCATGGCTTCTCTGAACTGTCTGGTGGGTTCGTATGCAGCGCAGTCGATTTCCCCCGTGGAGTCCCTTATCCTAAAGATGACATGACCTCCTCGGATCACCTTGGGCTTTTGAGATACTACCCCATTTACCACCACTGACCAGAATGGTTTCGCCTCTGATATCTTCACGTTACGAAGATGTTCGTCGGTACCTTGATTTGTCTGATACACTACCACGCGTTCGATTGGTTCCAATGCTTTGACTAGACGATGGGCCTTGATCACCATCTCTGCTGTTTCTCCACGGATTCCATACAGGATAGGGCATGGAGTGTGTGGCGTGATTCTGATCTCCCCTGTAGTCGGGTCCAGATTATCAAACGTTCGTGGAAAAGTTTTTTTGTTCATCTCAATTACCGAATTCACATCTATCCTTCTTGGACTCCCTCTGTTTTCCGGTGTGCGATATGCTATGAGTTCGAATGTTCTGTCCCAGTCGAGAGTATTGCCGATCGCCGCAAGCGCGCCGATCACTCCCCGACCAAGCTTGAACTTGTACATCTCCGCGCCGACGAGACGTGCTACCGATTCGGCTTCTTCGATCGTTACGATGTCTTGGATCACCTTTTTTGAAAACGATTTTAATTTCAGAGGAATTTTTTCTCCATAATAAAAAACGACTCCAGGATTCGTATCTTCCGCTTGAAGTTCTGCCAGCTCCCTCACGGTGCGCAGGATGATTTCCTTAAACGCGGGCACTTGACGTTTTTCCAATTCCGCGGTGAATGCGACTGCACAGTTCCCCCTAGTTTTGAGCTTCCAATTTGGGTTCAACCTGATCAGCTTAGGACACCCCAAGATTTTGACATTTGTGGCTTCTAAACGTCCGATAGCAACGGCGCACACGTAGGTTGTACACATGCCTTTTTTCGAATCTGTATCGTCTATTCCAACCTGTACGATCAAGTTCAACACCAGTAGCACCGGTGGTTCTAAGTCACCTTTATTAAGTGAAAGGTTTATACTAACTTTTGGGAAAAGGGTGGCAGAAAAGACGTTTGTCGGAATTATTGGTGTATTTGCGTTTTTGCTTCTAATAGGGACAGCTTCGGGAACCGGATCTCAGGCGGAAGTTCCGACATGGAATGTTGGCGACTCGTGGAGCATGGGTGCTGAAGATATAGATCTGACTCCCATTCTCACGGCACTTATGGAAAACCTAGCTCAATCCATGCCAGGAACTAACTACGATGCATCGGGACACATGAGCTGTTACATAGTACATGAGGTCGTTGGGGAAGACGAGCAATGCTATATCATGGAAGTTAACGAAGGAGCAGGGATAAATACGGCGCTGAGTTTCAGTGGCGGCTATGGAGAACAATCAGGATCTGGATCAGCAGAAACTTTTGTGAGTGTAACGATAAACGGCACGGCC
>QMWE01000058.1 GCA_003661465.1 Hadesarchaea archaeon | reverse complement strand
TCCTTCATCGCTTGAAGCTGTTCCACGTTTTCTATTATGTAGGGGTCCTCCGGCGTTCCTGATCCCCCTCCAAATGTCTGTGCCGCCGCTGGCGGCGCGCTTAACATGATTACAAAAGTTGAAAGAAGGATGGAAAATACTAGGTAAGCATACTTGCGGCTGGAGTCCGATATCATCGTATCTAACTATTGGCAGTCACTCGTATTTAATAAACTGAATAGAAAACACGGTTTGCATCAGGAGTTTCTGAGGATAAAATTAAGTTCAAAACCCTTGGATAAGAGAAACCTCACAACTTTCAGGGATGCGTAAGTCAAGCATGTGTTGCCCCCTGCTTTAATCGAGGATGAAGATACTGGTTCAGAGGACGAAGTTCCGGTTCACCACGCCACCACGAAGAGCAAGCTGTACGTGCTCGACCGCCTGCGGAGGTTCACAATCAATCGTCGAGGACAAGGCGCGGAGCGTGACGATAACATTCTCATCGGCATGTTAAAAATTTGAGAATGGTGAACCGCGTCCACTAAAGGCTGTACCGATGCAGGCGGTGCGGGGCGATGTTGAACGCGGACGAAGTCGATCCCGCTGCAAAGGGATCTCCGAAAGCGAGTGGAAGCAGTGAGCGCTTTGGCATATCCTTCAGCGAGCTGCCGGGGTTAGCATGGTTTCAGCAAGAGTCCGGGAATCCCTAAGCTTTTCCCTTGGTAGCGTCATTTTTTGGGCTGGCTATGGATTCGCCTGTCCACATGTATAGATTAAGACGCTCTCTGGGAAGCCCAATGGCCCTTACCATGTCATCCAACCGTTGATATTTCAAAGAGGTAACGCCCAACTCTTTGGCTATGTAATCCACCATTTTCCTATACTTCTCTGAATCTGGATCGATGTATTCACTCACATCTTCGACATCTTTACCCGCAATGGCCTTTATAGCACGGCGGGCGGCCAACTCTTCTCTCGTTCTTGTCGAATAATCGAACACGCTCGGGAACAATAAGGGTGGGCATGCTATGCGCAAGTGGATCTCTTTCGCCCCATTGTCCCACAATTTTTGTATGATATTTCTTAACTGGGTACCTCTTACTATAGAATCGTCGCAGAGAATAATTCTCTGTCCTTCAATTATCTCCTTGACCGGAATCAGTTTCATCCTCGCGATCAGCTCCCTAGTTTCCTGGGATGGAGGTGTATAACTCCTGTCCCATCCAGGAGTATATTTGATCAGCGGTCTTCTAAAGGGGATCCCTGATTCCAATGAGTAGCCGATAGCATGAGTAGTACCGGAGTCCGGGACACCGGCGACCATATCTGCTCTGACGTCATCGTTCTTCGCAAGATATCTTCCGCACCTTTCCCTGACTACTTCCACGTTTATCCCTTCGTAGGAGGAAGTCGGGAAGCCCGTATAAATCCATAAAAAGGCGTTTATTTGTCCAATGTTCGTACCTTTGTACTTTTGGGACATCCCTGAGGGAGTAAGCAACACTATCTCTCCGGGCGAAAGATATTTTTTGATTTTAAAACCTATGTTGAAAAAAGCAGTTGTTTCGGAAGTTGCCGCCCAGGAGTCTCCCTTTTGTCCGATGACAAGAGGACTATAGCCAAACTTATCCCTGGCAGCATAGATGCCCTCTTTACTGAGCAGGAGAAGCGAACAGGAGCCCCTAATTTTGCTGAACATGTGATTGATACCATCTGTAATGCACTTTCCCTCTGCGATAAGTTTGGCGATAAGTTCTACCGAGTTCACACCTTTTTCCGATATTTCGCTGAACGAAACACCTTGGTTGGATAATTCGTCGACCAGCTCCTCGGCATTTTGTATCAATCCGGTTGCGCATATACAGAACGGGCCAAATTTTGAGTCTAAACATATTGGTTGTACCTCATTAGAACTGATCACACCTAACCCCATATTGCCATGCATGGCATTATAATCATCATAAAACTTTGACTTGAACTGACTCTGTCTCAAAGTGTGGATTTTTCTCACAATTTTTTCCCCAAAAACTACTAGGCCGCCATATTCCGTTCCTAGATGGGAGAGATAATCCGTGCCGTAGAACAGATCCTCCAAGCAATCATGCCGGGATACCACACCAAAAATCCCGCTCATTCGACCATCTTGGTTTAATTTCCGTGAGTCCCCTTAAGAAGATTATTGTGAGATTTTCTTAATCAAAATAATTTTTCATGCCAATTCGGCCACATGCGTTTTGCTCCTCTCTACGTATTCTTTGAGGGCTATATCCTCCCTGTGTCTCAGGGGCCCATCGATTTTTCTGATTCCATCCAGGGAGATCTCCCTGGCTTCCTCCAATGTCTCTGATATGCCAACCACCGCCACACCTCTGGACTTCAAAACATGAGTTTCCCCGTTCCTCAGTTCTACAGCGCCCGGGTAGATTCTTATATTATCTCCGTACTTTTCTTTTAATTTTTCAGCCTGCGTCAGATCCACTTTTTTTGGGCCCGAGTAACTTGCATATCCTCCGTAATTTAGAGGCACGGCGTAAGTCACAACTGTAGTTTTATTTTCAAAATTGAGTTTTTGCAAACTGCCGTCTAAGCATTTGAAACAAACGTCGACGAAATCATCTTTCAAAATTGGCAGAATATTCATCACTTCCGGATCCCCCCACCTGCTGTTTATCTCAAGGACCTTAACACCATCTTTTGTAATCATGTATGCCATGTACAAATTCCCCCTGACTTCCGGATTCCTTTTAGTTCTCTTCAACTTCTCGTGGATCTTTTCTCCTATCTCCAGAGCTTCCTTCCAATCCTTTTCCCTCATAAATGGAAGCAGATTTCCTCGGTCCTTGTAAGAACCCATTCCCCCGGTATTAGGTCCCAGATCCCAGTCAAATGCCCGTTTGTAATCCCTAACGGCTGGAGTGGGAGTCAAATGTTCTCCGTCAGAAATAAACTGCAGAGAAAATTCTTCTCCTTCTAACTTTTCCTCGACTATCACGGGACCTTTTTCAAAACTCGGCAGGAAATAATTTTCGAACAAACTTTCCCTAGATGTGAAATGATCCCCCCAAACGCCTACCCCCTTTCCGGTAGCTGGTGCATCTGGCTTAACGGCCACTTCGTTTCCAATCTCGTCCAGCCACTCGTAAACATCTTTTTTAATTGCGCTTTCTGATTTGTAATCCTTGGGATGAAAAACCCTGAACCTCGGATTCGCAGAGGGAACTATCTCCTCGATTAATTTCCTCTGTTCCACTTTACTTTTCTCGATAAAATACTCCGCAGTTGGACATATCATTTTTATCTTGGTTTCCTTTTCAATCCGATTTCTGATCCCGTTCATACCGGGCGCCTCTGGGCCCAGTATCCCGAACTCTATCTCGTGTTCGTGTTTCTTCGCAAATTTGGTCATGTCCTCCACGTTCAGATCCGGGATCACGACGTGTTCTCCCCCAGTTTCCTCTGCTTTTTTCACGTTGAACGGGTTCCTCTGTTTGTCCGCTATGAAAAGCTTCACCTTGTGTCTGCTTCTGACGAGGATGTCAGCCATACAGGCGAATCTGCTACCGTAGCTGATCCCGAGCACTCCGATCGTCATCCTTCCATCCTCACAATTTTTCTGATCCACTTTTCGCCCTCTTTCACGTAAATGTTTTTCTCGGAGTCGATCGCAAACAATCCCTTCGATAACATGTCAAGAGTTTTTCTGTATGCGGGACCATCACACTTTTCTTTCATGAGTTCTTGTTGTTCTCTTGCGTTCCTTTTGTCCACGGGCAGTCCTTCGGAAACACACAGTATCGGCCCGTGATCTGGTTCCTCGTCCATCAGGTGAACTGTGGACCTCGTGACTTTCTCACCGGCTTCCAGCTGGTCCCTCACCGCGTTTGCACCGGTATACTTCCTTTTTCCGCCATCCATCACCGTCAGATCAGCCGGATGGACATTAAGCACGGAGAACCTGCTCAGAAATTTTCGGGTCAGTATGTACATGTATCCCGAACATGCGATGATATCCGGGTTCCACCTGTTCCTCTCTATGATGGAAATAAGTTTTTCGTCATACTCCGCTCTAACTTTCATGTCGGTGATCGGTCTGTTTCCATAAAATTCGCGAATATCTACCACCTCGACCGGTATCCCAAGTTTTTTCAGTTTCTCTATTCCAGACGCGTTTTTGTTCGTGGAAATTGCACCCACAACCTCATATCCCTCGTTTCCGACCATAAATGGAACAGCGCTAGCGCCTCCGGAGAACAGCACGACCACCCTCATTTTTTTATCCTTTTTTGGTTCGTAAATGGGCTTCAAATTCTTCCCCATTGAACTCCTCTCTGTACTACTTTTTTCGCCAGCCTATAATCCTAAAGACCTCCCAGATAGATTTAAATAGATAATTGTTGTAAATATAACAAATGATGATATGTCCAAGGTTCTCATCATCTGGGATGTGAAATCGAGGGGCACCCCGGCGACCATGTTCTACCGGGCGCTCCGCGGGTATGATTACAGGACAAAAAACGGGAGAAACCACTCGCCCGGAGTACTTGACGAACTGCCTGGGGAGGTATGGGAGTTTGTAAACCGGAGTACTCTGCTGATCGAAGAGGAATACGCCAAACTCGTTGAAAAGGTCTTTAAGGACTTCGCCGAATATCTTGATTGGCACGTTTTTGAGGTAGAACGTGTGAGGTGAGCGAAATGGCTGAAAAAGAGATAAAGCTAGTGGTGGCCGAAAACCGCCATCAGTCTTATGTCAACCGCGGGTTTGCGTTGATCGATGATGGAGTGATGAAGAGGATAGGCATCAAGCAGGGAGATTACGTTGAAATAACTGGCTCCCGATCGACGGGTGCCATCGCGGTCAGGGGGGCACCTGAGGATCGGGGACTGGAGATAATTCGCATTGATGGTCTGATACGTCATAATGCTGGTACTTCTATAGGTGAGAAGGTCACGGTTAAAAAAGCCACGGTGAAAGAGGCCAAGTCGGTCTCCATAGCCCCGACGGATCCCCACGTGAGATTTGTAGTCTCTGGAGAGGTACTCAAACGTAATTTACTTGGCAGGCCCCTGACGAAAGGAGATCTGATCGCTCCAACACCCCCCGAGGAACCCTTGGAGATGAGGGGCGACCTTTTCGAGGAGATCTTTGGCGGCTTCTTTGGGAAGATGGCCGTGCCGTTTGGTCTTGGTGAGATAAAATTTGTGGTCGCCAATACCAATCCTTCGGGAATAGTTCTCGTCACCGATATGACTGAGGTCGAGGTTTTGCCTCAAGCGGTTTCGGTCAAGGAGCTGAAAGTACCGGCCGTGACGTATGAGGATATCGGAGGGCTAAAGGATGAGCTCCAGAGGGTTCGCGAGATGATAGAGTTGCCACTCAAACATCCTGAAGTTTTTGACAGATTGGGAATAGAACCTCCGAAGGGTGTCCTTCTCCACGGACCCCCTGGAACCGGAAAAACTCTGATAGCAAAGGCTGTGGCCAACGAATCCGGCGCCAACTTCATCCCTATAGCCGGGCCGGAGATAATGAGCAAATTCTACGGAGAATCCGAGGCTAGGTTGCGGGAGATATTTGAGCAGGCGGAGAAGAACGCTCCGTCCATAGTGTTTATAGATGAAATAGATGCGATTGCCCCGAAGAGGGAAGAGGTCACGGGTGAGGTTGAGCGGAGGGTGGTGGCCCAGCTTCTCGCACTCATGGATGGTCTAAAGGCTAGGGGAAAAGTGATAGTGATCGGGGCGACCAACAGGCCAAATGCTCTTGACCCAGCCCTCCGGAGACCTGGAAGGTTCGATAGGGAAATAGTGATAGGTGTTCCAGACAGAGATGGACGAAAGGAGATACTTCAGATCCATACCCGTGGAATGCCCCTAGCCAAGGATGTCGATCTGGAGCACTATGCAAACGTGACGCACGGATTCGTGGGTGCAGATCTGGAGGCGTTGGCTAAAGAGGCGGCGATGAATGCCCTCCGTCGTATACTTCCCGAAATAAAACTTGAGGAGAAGATCATCCCTCCTGAGGTGCTCGAAAAGCTTCAGGTAACCAAGGAGGACTTTGACAACGCCCTGAAGATGGTTGAGCCATCAGCCATGCGTGAGGTGCTGGTTGAGGTACCGGATGTGAGGTGGGAAGACATAGGGGGGCTCGAGGAAGCGAAACAGGCGTTGCGCGAAGCTGTGGAATGGCCGCTGAAGCATCCAGATTCATTCAAACGTATAGGAATCGAACCACCCCATGGAATTCTCCTTTATGGTCCGCCGGGCACGGGA
>QMWE01000057.1 GCA_003661465.1 Hadesarchaea archaeon | reverse complement strand
CATGTAGATATCGCATTTCAGGCCGAGCATTGCGGCGGCGGTGGCGGTGGCAACCCCGTGTTGTCCCGCTCCGGTCTCCGCGATCACACGGGTTTTGCCCATGTGTTTTGCCAGGAGGGCCTGTCCTAATGTATTGTTAATTTTATGTGCGCCTCCGAGCAACAAATCTTCTCTTTTCAGATACACTTTAGCTCCAACCTGAGCGCTAAGTCGTTTAGCATAGTAAAGAGGGGTTGGTCTTCCTGCATAATCTCTTAATAGTTTTTGAAGTTCTATCTGGAATTTTCTGTTTTTACAAATTTTTACATAAGACCGCTCAAGTTCTTCAAGCGCCGGCATGAGGGTCTCAGGAACAAACTTCCCTCCGTACTTTTCAAAGTAACCTTGATTGTTAGGATACTTGTTTGTCCAACTCATTCTCATCACTCCTAACCACATATCCCTTTTCTCGGAAAAAGATGTGGTTTTTATTTTGTAATCTTGTGATGAACTGCTTAGCTCGTTTTCTGGAGATTTGAAACTCTCTTGCGACATCTTCAACAGTGAAAGTTCTACCAGTAAACTCTCTGGTAATATCGTCCATACAAAGCGAAGCTCTTATGTCATCTCTAGCAAGCAAAACTTTCGTTTTTTTCTCTCCCATTATTGGAACTTTCCCGTCAGGCAATTGGGGGAAGCTTATTTTTAAGGGAGAAATTTGTGTTGCGAATCGTCCGCCCTCTGGCACGGCTAAAATTTCATTTATCAACATTGCTCCTCCTTCGCTGCTTCAATAAATTCGCGCATTAGCTTCGCGTCTTTCTTTCCAGGACTCGATTCCACGCCGGTAGCGACATCGACTCCATATGGCCGCACCATTTTTATCGCACGTTTGACATTGGACGGGTTGAGGCCACCGGCAAGAAAAACGGGTTTGTCTACCGCGTTACGGATTTCGGCGCTTAAGCTCCACTCGTGGGTCAGACCCGTGCCGCCTCCGTGGGGTCCTTTCGTGTCCACTAGAACAAAATCGACCACCTTTGCTACCTCAATGGCCCGCTCAATGATTTCGCGAGGATGCTCAATTTTTCTAGGAACTGAAGCGACTCCAATGAGTTTTGCTTCGAGCCTATCCTTGATATCACGGAGTTCATCTGCCGGGAAAGTTAAGTGGAGTTGAAGGTAATCGGGTTTCAGCTTTTGAGCAATTTCTTCCACATCTTCAGGGCCTTTCGGCATAAACACAGCGACCTTAGCTACTTCCTCGCTAGCAGCGTTCAAAATTTCTCTTGCACGATCCACTGGCACATATCGGGGTGATCCAGGAACAAGAATGGTCCCGACCATGTCAGTACCCAGTTCGCAAGCCATTTTGACATCCTCAGTGCGTGTAAACCCACATATCTTGACCTTGACCATCGTTATCACCTCGCGTTCACCAGTGATTTCACTTTCTGTTCGATATCGTCGGCCCGCATCAGCGCAGTGCCGACCAATACCGCGTCGGCCCCGGAGTCTAGCATCCTCCTAACATCTTCAGGGGTGTTTATGCCGCTCTCGCTTACGAGCGCCGTATCATCCGGGATCAGTGGTGCGAGTTTAGCGGTGCGGTTGAGATTCACCCTGAGCGTCTCTAAATCCCTGTTGTTCACGCCCACAAGTTTTGCCCCTGCGGAGACAGCCAGCTCAACTTCTTCTTCGCTCGTCACCTCGACTAGGCTTTCCATTCCCAGTTCCTCCACCAATCGCATGAACTTCCTCAGTTCTCCGCCCAGGACCTTGACTATCAGCAACACCACATCCGCTCCCAGTTCAGCTGCTTCGTAAACTTGGTATTCGTCGACCACGAAATCCTTGCACAGGAGGGGAACTTCCGTAATCTTTCTAACCTCGCGCAGGAAATTTGGGTCACCCTTGAAGTACTTCGGTTCTGTGAGCACGGAAAGGGATATGGCTCCTCCGCGTAGCATCGCCCGCGCTACCTCCAGCACGTCAGCACCTAACTTGATATCTCCAGCTGAAGGCGAAGCACGTTTTATCTCAGCGATAACTGGGACTCCCGAAGCGCGTTCGATCGCATCAATTAAACTCCGCTTTCGGGTCCTGGTTATTCGCATCTGCTCCACCGGCTTCCGGCTGGCTCTCAAACGCACCTCGGTTTGCACATCCTCAAGTATCCTGGCCAGGACGCTCAAAGGCTCGCCTCCCAACTTTTCAGCTTCTTCAGGTCACCGTTAGTTGCTTCGACCAATTGAACTATTTTTTCGTATGCGCGTCCAGAGTCCAAAGAGCGATTGGCCGCGGATATCCCCTCTCTGATATTTTTCGCTTTTTCACCCACCACGATCGCTGCCGCGGCGTTTAATACCACGATATCTCGTTTCGCCCCTTGTTCGCCGCGCAGGACCCTCAGCATCATCCGTACATTTTCGTCTAGATCCCTCCCCGCTATGGCTTCGGGGTTCGCCCGCCTGATACCGAAATCCTCTGGCGCGATCGTGTAGGTTTTGACCACGTCATCTTTCAGCTCCGAAATCCGCGTTTCCCCCAAGGTTGAGATTTCGTCCAGCCCATCCAGCCCGTGGACCACCATCGCGCGTTTGCATCCGAGTTTTTTCAGCACGTGGGCGAGTTTCTCGGTCAGCGCGACATCGTAGACCCCGATCACCTGCGCGCGTACTCCGGCAGGGTTTGTTAGAGGACCCAGAAGGTTGAAGACCGTACGTATGCCCATTTCCCTGCGCGGCCCTATCGCATGCTTCATCGCCCCGTGAAACCGAGGAGCGAACATGAATCCTATTCCTATTTCCTCGATGCAACGTTGGACATCTTCGGGGGGCAGGTCGATTCGCACACCTAGTGCCTCGATGACATCGGCGCTTCCGGCTTTGCTCGTCACGGACCGGTTACCATGTTTTGCGATGGGCACTCCAGCCCCCGCGGCGACGAACATGGCAGCGGTGCTGACGTTGAAAGTTTTTATTCGGTCACCGCCAGTGCCACAGGTATCCACCAGTGTGCCCTCGACTTTCGGGTTTATCCTCGCGGCGAATTAACGCATGACCCTCGCAAAGGCCGTTATCTCCTCGATCGTCTCGCCCTTCATGCGGAGCGCTGTCAGAAAGGAACTTATCTGTGCAGGGGTGGCTCCGCCGGACATGATACACTTCATCGCTTCTTCCGCTTCGCTTCCGGCGAGGTCTCTCCGTTCCACCAAATTTTTGATCGCGTCCTGGACCGGGTTCATCTTGGTGCCTCCGTCTCAAGGAAATTTTTCAGGATGAGTTTTCCGTGGGGGGTGAGGATGGATTCGGGATGAAATTGCACTCCGAAGATCGGGTACTCTCTGTGCCTGAGGCCCATTATCTCCTCGTCGGCGTCCGCTGTAACAGCTGTGATGTGCAGACAACTGGGTAAGGTAGCCTTATCCACGGCCAGCGAGTGATAGCGGGTAGCCTCGAACGGATTCGGCACTCCCCTGAACAGTTCGCTTTCGTCGTGTTTGATCTTCGAGACCTTCCCATGCATGAGCCGCTTCGCCGGCACTATCCGCCCCCCGAAAGCATAGCCAATAGCTTGATGTCCCAGACAGACTCCCAGAATCGGGACTGTGCTGCCCAATTTTCTTATGATTTCGACCGAGACCCCCGCATATTCCGGTGTCTTGGGGCCTGGCGAGATCACTATTCGGTCGGGTTCTGCGCGCTTGATCTCTTGCAGCGAGGCGCGGTTGGTAAATACCACGGGATCCGCTCCCAGCTCACCTATGTACTGAACGAGGTTGTACACGAACGAGTCCACATTATCGACCACGACGACGCGCATCTATACACCTGCCGCACTGAGTAATGCCCGCGCCTTATTCTCTGTTTCGTAGTGCTCCATCTCCGGCACCGAATCCGCGACGATCCCAGCCCCGACCTGCACAAAGCCCCTCCCGCCCTGCGCCACCAGGGTGCGGATGGTGATCGCCAGGTCGACATCGCCGGTATAGCTCAGCGATCCTATCGCGCCGGCATAGATGCCACGGCGGGTTGGTTCCAGCTCCTCTATGATCTCCATTGCCCTGACCTTTGGCGCTCCGGTGACGGTTCCGGCCGGGAACGTCGCGCGTATGGCGTCGAAGAGGTCCTTATCCTCCCGCATCTTTCCGGCGACATTTGTGACCAGATGCTGGACGTGACTGTATTTTTCCACCTTCATGAACTCCGTGACCCTCACCGAGCCGAATTCCGATACCCGTCCGAGGTCATTTCGTCCTAGGTCCACCAGCATCACGTGCTCCGCCCGTTCCTTCTCGTCCGCCAGCAGTTCTCGCTCCATTGTCGCGTTGTCGGCCCTGCTCCTTCCGAACCGCCTCGTCCCGGCTATCGGGCGGGTCACGACCGTTCTTTTTTCCACCCTGACCAGGATCTCGGGGCTGGAGCCAACGATTTTCCGTTCTGGGAGGTCGAGGAAGAACATGTATGGGGACGGGTTGATCCTCCTCAGGTTCAAGTAAAATTCTCCGAGGGGTGGCGCCGGACTCAATTCGACCCTTCTGGAGAGGACGGTCTGAATGACGTCTCCGGCGCGGATGTATTCCTTTATCCGCTCCACCCGGCGTTCGAATTCCTCTTTCCCGATATTCGCTCGGATGTCGGGCCTGCTTCCGCGGGTCGACCGTGGGCTCACCTCGCCAAGCCCGGCCAGTTTTTTTAGGTTCGATCTCGCCCTCCCGTAGGCTTCCTTCACGTCGCTGCCGTCGAGCAGCAGCATCAGGGAACAATAATGGATCCTGTGGGTGACGTGGTCAAAGATCATCATTTGCTCCGGGAGCATGAATTCGAGTTCTGGGTGCTTCAGGTCATCCGCGGCGTGAAATCCCAGGTCCACGGATGACCTGATGTAGTCATAGCCGATGTAACCGACCACCCCCAGCATGTACCTTGGCACGCCCTTCGGCACGCTCATCTCATCAAAGAGCATGGCCTTTCGGAGAGAGTCCAAGGGGTCCGCCCCTCCGGTGACGTTTCCCGCCTTTTCCGTGGAGAGCTCCAGGAGATCCCGCCTTCCGCCGAGATGGCATTTGCCTCCCGCGATCCTGATGTGTAGGAGAGGATCGGCACCCATCACCGAATATCTGGCCGTCTCTCCGGGTTTTTCCGCCGACTCCAGCAGGTACGATGGCGTTTTCCCATTTCTCAGCCCGAGGTAGATCTTTGCCGGGTCGGCGCGTCCTTCGGTGGTCGAGAGCACCGGAATCAGGCACGGCCTGTCCAGTTCCTCCGCCATTTTCTTTACCTCTCGAAGATTTGTCGCCAGCTTCTTCACCCCTGTGCTTCTCCCCCTTTATGATTGTGTTCTATTTAAGACTTTAGTGCACATTTTTGTACATTTTGCTCCTTTATAAAGGAGCTTCCCGCAAACGGTCCGTGGAAACGAGGAGGAGTGCCGTGCCTAAGATAACAATCCCCGGTGCGCTGGTGCGCATCGACCCACGGGATAGCGTTCGCCTGGAAGAACTCTACCGCCGTTTTGGAAACGCTAGGCGGCGAGCGTACACGCTCAAGCAGCGGGGCGTTGAAAAAGCTGAAATCGAGCGGATTCTGCAGGAGCAGGTGGGGCTCAACTCCCGCTATGCAAAAGACGCATACAATTCGATCGAAGGGCTACCGCCCCACGTGACCTTCGGGGGAAAACGCAACCAGCAGCTCAGGATGAGCGGTAAAATCAGCAAAGAAGAGTACCTCAAGCGGCGCAACTCGCTGATCATCTCTCGCGGCGACAGAACTAAAAAAGGCAACCTGAACGCTCGGATTATCAAGGAAAACGGCAAATTCATGCTCCGAATCAATGTTCCACCTGAACAGGGGTTCAGCGAGCGATGGATCTACCCTGAAATCTTCATTCCCGGGAAGTACCTCCAGCGCTACGGCCACCTGCTCGACGGAAAACATCCGTACACCGTGGTGATCAAGCGCCGCAACGATGACAAGGGGCACGACGTGCGGATCGTGGTCGAAGTTCCAGAGGAACCGAGGCCGGAGCCGGAGCGGGTGATGGCGCTCGATGTCAACGCCGGCCATGTGGACTTCGCGGTGGCGGAGCGCGGGCGCGTGGTGGCAACGGGTAAAATAAACTGCCATGAGGTTCAGCACGCCTCGACGAACAAAACAAATAATCTGCTGCATGCGACCGCGAACAAGATTCGCAACATCGCCCAGCACTACGACGCTCGCGTCGTGTACGGCAAGCTCAACACAGCGCGCTTCAAGGCAAATAGCGGGGCGAACCGGAAGGTCAAACGAATCCCGCACCACAAGCTCGGCTCGATTCTCGGGTACAAGTGCGGCGCAAAAAAGCGGAGCGAGGCTTACACGACCAAGCTTGGTGAGCGCCTCTCGCCGCTCGTTGGTCTAGACGT
>QMWE01000056.1 GCA_003661465.1 Hadesarchaea archaeon | reverse complement strand
CTCCGGGCTGGAAAAAATGGAGGGAGAGTGGCCATCAGACGACTTGAACCGATAACCATAGCCCGTTCGGTAGAGGCCCTGCTCGAGAAGGCCTCGGGGAGGCTGCCCGTGGATGCGGCCGCCGTTTTGGAACTCATACCTGAAGATGTAAACCCCCGCCTCGTTGTGCTGGACTCCATATCGGCCATGGCCACGGCCTTTTCCGGACGGACGGAGCAGTACAGGATCTACATCGAACAGCTCTTCAGGTATTTCGAGAACATCGGCGTCACGAGTTTTCTCATCACGGAAACCAACGAAGCTCCACTGAAGGTGTCCAAGAGCGGCGTCGAGGAGTTCCTCGCAGACGGGATAATAGTGTTTTACTACGTGGCCGACCATCGTGAGACCTACAGGGTCCGTGGGGTTGAGATACTGAAGTTGAGAGGTGCTAAGCACTCCACCCACCTAGTAGAAATGGAGATCACAAAAAAAGGAATCGTCGTGAAAACCCATGAAAGACGCCTAGAAAGTTTGGTCCGGGACAAAGCTATCGGACCAGGATATCGCGTGTAGAGCCCAATCTCGAACATCTAGCAGCCAAATTCTCGGCGGTAGGGTTAAAGAGGATACCGGAGAGAGTTTATCGGCGGAAAGCGGTGATTCGATTGGTGGAAAAATTCGACCACACGACATTCATCTCTCCTTTTACCTGGCGTTACGGCAGCGCGGAAATGCGGAGTATATTTTCGGAGGTGAACTGCAGGGCGACCTGGAGGAAAATCTGGGTGGCCCTCGCGGAAGCCCAAGCGAGATACGGCCTCGTTACCAAAAAGGAGCTTGCGGACCTAAAGTCGAAGATGGGTCCCGAACACGTGAACCTCAAACGTGCGCACGAGATCGAACGTGAGATAAGACACGACCTGATGGCCGAGGTAAAAACGTACGCGGAGCAATGCCGGCTCGGAGGGAAGAAGCTCCATCTCGGCGCCACCTCCATGGATATCGAGGACAACGCCGATGCCCTGAGGATCAGGAGCGGATTAGACATCTTGCTCACAAGGTTGGTCAACTGTTTGGAGTCACTATCCGATAAGATATTGAAGTACAGAGATTTGCCGTGCATCGGCTGGACTCACCTCCAACCGGCCGAGCCGACAACACTTGGCTATCGACTGGCCGGCTACGCACAGGATCTGGTGTTCGACATCCGAGCGGTTGAGATACTTCTTCAAGATTTCGTCAGGGGAAAGGGGATAAAAGGAGCGGTGGGCACGTCGGCCAGCTTTCGGGCGTTGTTGAAGGGCAGGGGCAAACCAAGTGACCTAGAAGAGCAGGTCATGAAAAAGTTGGGACTAAAGGCGTTTCACATCTCAACTCAAACCTCTCCAAGGAAAATGGATTATATGGTCTTGAGCGTCCTGGCGAGCATCGCGCAGAGCGCTCACAAGTTTGGAGTTGACCTGAGACATCTTCAGTCCCCGGCTTTCGGAGAGTTGTCGGAACCCATCAGGAAATCCCAAGTTGGATCATCTGCCATGCCGTTCAAGAAAAATCCTGTAAGTGCGGAACGGATGTGTTCGTTAGCAAGATATGTCGGCACGTTGCCGAGAGTGATGTGGGAGAACGCAGCGCAGACGATACTCGAGCGAACCTTAGACGATTCGGCGAACAGAAGGGTAGTCATCGCCGAAGGATTCCTAGCCGTGGATGAATGCCTCACCATATATGAGTGGATCGCGAGCGGCATGAGGATATATCCGAAAATGATGAAACGAAACTTGGAAAGATACGCGCCGTTTGCGGCCATAGAAGCTATTTTGATGAGACTTGTCGAACGTGGAGGCGACAGACAGCTGATGCACGAAAAACTCAGAGAGCTGTCATTCAGAGCTTGGGAGGAGATAATGGATGGAAAGGAGAATCCTCTGCCCGAACTCCTGAAACGAGACCCCGACGTAAGTTCCAAGCTGAGCATCAAGGAGATAGACGAGACCTTAGATATAAGGGAACACTTGGGTGACGCGACCGAGCGTTGCGAGAGTTTCGTGAAAACTCTGGTTAAACCGATCCTCTCAAGATACAAAGATAGGCTCGGAAAAAGACGAAACGTCGAATTTTAGCAGGTGGTCTCTTGGCCGTGATCATGGACGGTAAAGCCATCGCTGGGGAATTAAAACGTGATATCAACGCGCAGGTGGAAGATATAAAAAAACGAGGAGTGATTCCGACACTTGCCACGATATTGATCGGAGATAACCCCTCCTCCAGAATCTACGTTGGGGGAAAGGAGAGGGACTGCAGGGAAGTGGGTATCGAGTTCAGGTTGCACAAACTTTCCTCGAACGTCAGAGAGGACGAACTGCTCGAATTAATCGAGAAGCTGAACAGCGACGAAAAAGTACACGGCGTGATCGTGCAGATGCCAATTCCGGGCCATTTGGATGGGAAAAAGGTCGTGGCGAGCATAAACCCGGAGAAAGATGTGGATGGGCTGCATCCGTACAATGTCGGGAAGCTGTGGCTAGGGGTCTACGAGTTTGAAAACGATCTCCTGCCGTGCACGCCAAAGGGAATAATGAAAATTCTGGACCATTACGGGATCGACCTAGAGGGCAAACTCGCCGTGATAATAAACCGGAGCGACCTAGTCGGCAAACCTCTGGCGAAGTTATTTCTCGACAGAAACGCAACCGTGGTCATCTGCCACTCCAAGACTCCCAAACTGGGAAATCGGACAAAAGCCGCAGATGTGGTGGTCAGCGCCGTGGGCAGACGACCGAGTTTTGTCCTGACGGCGGAGATGGTGAAAGATGGAGCAACTGTCATCGATGTCGGCATGAACCACATCGACGGAAAACTTTGGGGCGATGTCGACTTCGAACAGGTCAAGAAAAAAGCATCACACATCACACCTGTCCCCGGGGGTGTCGGTCCGATGACCAGGGCGATGCTACTGCAGAACGTGCTGATCGCGACAAAGCTTGCAGAAGGGATCTCATAGTGTCTGCCGAGAAGACAGCCATCAGGGAAAAATACAAATCACTGAGGAAGCGTCTCTCTAGGGAAGAAGTATTGGCAAAAAGCCGTCGGATCAAAAAACTACTCTTCGAACTTCCCGAATTTGACCAAGCAAAGACCGTAGCATTTTATGTGGCCAAGCGAGAAAGCCACGAGGTCGAAACCGAGGAGATGATAAAGGAAACACTAAAGTTGGGCAAACGAGTGCTGGTGCCCGTAGTCGACGGTGTCAAAATACTATTCTCGGATCTACGTGATTACGATTCTGAACTCGCACCCGGGACATTCGGTGTTCCAGAGCCCAAACCTCTGTTCAGACGTCCCGTGCCGGTCTCCGAGAGCGACCTTATCGTGGTTCCCGGAGTAGCGTTCGATTGCAGGGGGTATCGTCTGGGCTATGGAGGAGGGTATTACGACAGGCTCCTACGGGAGGCCTCCTTGACCAGACCTTCATTATCATCGGTCGGTTTAGGATACGAACTCCAGATCGTTGAGAAGCTTCCTGTCACTGCCGAGGACGTTCCCGTCGACATCTTGGTGACCGAAAAAAGAGTGCTCCGTTTTTAGGCTCTGAAAACTATTCAAAAAAGGGCAGACGATGTCCTCCAGATACGCCGAAGTTGGAGTTGACGTTAAAAAGAAGGGAATCGAGGCGTTTAGTCCCCTGCTGAAAAGTATGTTCCATGAATCTTTCTGTCCGATAGTACGTGACCCAAAGTTCAGAAGATATGGGATAATACTTCACACCGATGGAGCAGGAAGCAAACCCCTCCAGAACTATCTACACTGGCGAGAAACGGGCGAGACCGGGTGGTTCCGGGGGATCTCACAAGATGTAGTGGCAATGAACGTGGACGATGTGATATGTGTCGGAGCAGAACCTCTGGGCTTTGTGGACTACGTTGCGGTAAATCGAGAGAAAGTTCCCAAGGAGGAGCTGCTATCCGCTTTAAGCAGGGGTTTCGAGGAATGCTTCGATATGATGGGAAGACAGGGGGTGAAACTACAATTTCTCGGTGGTGAAACTGCAGATCTGCCCGATCAACTCCGGACACTGGATGTCTCCGGAACCATAAGCGCGCGTGTGGAGTTATCAAAGGTGACAAGCGGCGTCAGGATTAAACCTGGAGACATTATCGTGGGGCTGAGGAGCGGTGGACGAACAAAATATGAACGTAGGGAAAACAGTGGGATCATGTGCAACGGCATAACACTGGCGAGACATTGTCTGATGAGAAATGAATATGGACGGAAGTATCCGGAGCTCCTAGATCCGAACGGCAGGGGTTACTACGGGAGATTTGCGTTCGACGAGTATCTAGATGAACTTGACATGACGGTCGGCGAAGCCATCTTGTCTCCCACTAGGATCTTCGCCCCGGTGATCGTAAGGATCCTCAAAAAACACTGGAGGGATGTCACCGGTCTGATCCATAATACCGGGGGAGGACAGACGAAATGTCTGAGACTCGGAAAAAACATCCGCTACGTCAAAGACGATCCAATTGACCCTGACCCGGTATTTCGCCTGATCCAGAAGGAAGCCAAGGTCGGGTGGAGGGAGATGTTCGAGGATTTCAACATGGGTACGGGGTTCGAGATAATCGTGAGAAGAGGATCGGTCGATGACGTGATCAGCATCACAGAGAGATTCGGTCTTGGGGCGAAGGTAATTGGCAGGTGCGAACGGAGTGATGGAAGAAATAGGCTGACAATTAAAAGCAAATATGGAAAATTCGAATACAGGTGAACCTCATGGAGCTGGCACCATACCGCGCGAGAATTGAGGTGAAGTTGAAACCTGGTTATATCGATCCAGAAGGTGAGACGGCCAGAAAAGCACTTGTGGAGCTGAGATACGACGTCAAACGGGTCGGAACAGCTAAAGTTTACGAACTGGACTTCATGGCCTCATCCATCGAAGATGCGAAAAAACAGGTGGAGGAAATGTGCAGAAAACTTCTCTCAAACCCGGTCAAAGATGATTATGTGTTTGAAGTGAAGGAATTAAAATGAATTCCCTATACATCAAAAAGGAGCTCCCATTTGAATTATTTGAGATCAATTTGCTGAGTGCTGACGACGAACAGCTCATGCAGATAAGCCGAGAACTGGGTCTAGCTCTAAATCTCGAGGAAATGAGGGCATGCAAACGATACTTTTCGAAAAGGAGTAGAAATCCAACCGATATCGAACTTCAGAATATCGGACAGACTTGGTCCGAGCACTGCTATCACAAGACGTTCAAGGGTGAAATAACCATTCACGGCAAGAAGGTGAGACTTTTCAAGGATTACATCTGGAAAGCCACGAAGGAACTCTCACCGGACTGGTGCGTTTCCGTCTTCGAGGACAACGCCGGGATCGTTGAATTCGAGAATGGATATGCTATCGCCGTCAAGGTCGAGACCCATAATCATCCCTCAGCGATAGAACCATTCGGAGGAGCGGCGACGGGAGTTGGAGGTGTGATAAGGGACGTGCTCGGAGTCTGGGGAAAACCAATAGCAAACATGGACGTGTTGGGATTCGGACCGTTGGATTACCCACACGAATCCCTCCCTCCCGGGGTAAAACATCCGCGATACATCTTCAGCGGAGTGGTGGCCGGAATAGGCAGCTACGGCAACAACATGGGAATCCCGACCATCTCTGGAGGGATCTACTTCGACGAGAGCTATATCGGGAATCCCGTAGTGTACTGCGGCTGTGTGGGATTGCTTCCCCTGGACAAATACGTGAAAAGGACAAGGCCCGGAGATGTAGCTGTGCTCGCGGGAGGGAGGACAGGCAGAGATGGCATCCACGGAGTTACCTTCGCTTCGGCGGAATTGACGGAGGAATCGGAGGAGGTCTCCAGAACAGCGGTCCAGATCGCGGATCCAATCGAGGAAGAAAAGCTGAAACGAGCCATACTTCAGATAAGGGATGAAGGCCTCGCTTCAGGTATAACGGATCTGGGTGGGGGAGGAATGTCCTCCGCTATTGGCGAGGTGGCAAACAGATCGGGATGCGGTGTAAAAATTGACCTAGAAAGAGTTCCAACCAAACACCCCAACATGCTCCCCTGGGAAATATGGGTGTCGGAATCTCAGGAGAGGATGTTTCTAACGGTTCCAGAAAAAAACCTCAAGCGTGCCCTGGAAATTTTTGAAGACGAGGAGGTAGAAGCGACAGTTATTGGCAGATTTACGGAAGATCAAACCGTGAGAGTTTCACATCACGGATATCAAATCCTAGACTTAGACCTAGATTTTCTCTTCAGTCCCCCCACGGTCAAAAGAACCGCAAAACGAAAGGTCCAGAGACTTTCCGAGCCGAGGATCACGCCACCATCGGAACTGAATCGGGTATTACTCAAATTGCTCTCAGCTCCAAACATCTCAAGCAAGG
>QMWE01000055.1 GCA_003661465.1 Hadesarchaea archaeon | reverse complement strand
TACAGAGTTGGAGGGGCCCAAGCCATAGCGGCGATGGCATATGGAACTCAGAGCGTGCCGAGGGTGGAAAAAATTGTCGGGCCTGGAAACGTATATGTGGCAGCCGCAAAGCTGGCGGTCGCTTCAGACGTGGACACAGACTTCGTGGCCGGCCCAAGCGAGATCCTGGTGGTGGCGGACGGTTCGGCCCCTCCGGAGTTCGTGGCAGCGGATCTCGTCTCCCAGGCCGAACACGGGCCAGACGCAGCCTCAGTCCTGGTGACGACATCCCGAGAACTGGCCTCGAAAGTCCAGGAACTCATCGAGGGAATAATCGAGGACAATCCGCGAAAACTGATCGTGCGAAAGGCATTGCGGAAATATGGGCTGGTGGTCCTGGCAAAGAACATGCGGGAGGCCGTGGAGTTCTCAAACACCTACGCCCCCGAGCACCTAGTGCTGATGGTAAAGCAGCCGCGGATGCTGCTGAAACGGATAACGAACGCGGGGAGCGTGTTCCTTGGGAGCCACTCGCCCGTGGCGGCCGGGGATTTCGCGGTGGGACCCAACCACATCCTGCCCACAGGAGGGGCCGCCAGGAGACGTTCTGGTCTTTCGGTGATGGACTTCCTCAGGCTCCCGACCGTACAGGAACTCTCCAGAGCCGGACTTAAACGGATAGCTGGGACGGCCGTAAGGCTGGCAGGGGTAGAGGGGTTACCCGGCCACGCCAGGAGCATCACGGAAAGACTCAAGAGGGTGTGAGGTTGGGAACGGAGATACTGGACGAAATATTCAGGGTGATCGAAGATCGTCGCGACAGGCCGAGAGGCGGGTCATATGTTTCTGCCCTGCTGGCCAAAGGAGGGGCGTGCGATAAGGTGGATGAGGAAGCACGGGAGCTGGTCGAGGCAGCGAGGGATGGTGAGAGAAAAGACATAATCCACGAAGCAGCCGACTTGATCTTTCACACGATGGTCCTGCTCGCCGACAAAAAAGTAAAGCTTGATGAGGTCATGGAGGAACTCAGACGGAGAAGGAGGTAAGCTGTTGAAGTCAAGTTTGATCGAAGCAAGAAAAATCCTGAAGAGACTAAAATTCAGGGACGGGTTCGTGGTGGCCGTGGTTCGAGATTTCAAGACCAAGGAGGTCCTGATGGTGGCGGTGCAGAACGAGGAAGCTGTGCTCAAAACCCTGACCACGGGAATGATGCATTACTGGAGCCGATCACGTCAAAAGCTCTGGCTCAAGGGCGAGCAGTCCGGCCACCTCCAGCGAGTACGTGAAGTACGTGTGGACTGCGACGGCGATGCCTTGCTGTTCGACGTGGATCAGGTCGGAGCTGCATGTCACGAGGGCTACTGGTCCTGTTTTTACCGGAAGCTCAAAAACGGCGAGCTCGTCACGGTGCTGAAACGAAAGTTCAGGCCCGACGAGGTCTACGGCCGGAGTGGGAAGTAGGAGATTCGATGTCCTTGGGCACGACCATTTTCGGGGCCTTCAGACGCAGCTCGTCGGCAGTTGGAGTGGTGATCGCCGTGGCCTTCACCACGATGCTCCTGAGCACCGCATATAACCTCCTCGCGTTCAACCCGGATGAATTCGCCAACAGACCAGACGTCCAAGAATACGAGAACCTCCTAGAAAACGTCTCAACGATGGATGGATGGGAGAGAACCCAGTACTACTGGGCAAATAATTTGAAGGTCGCATGGATCAGCGGACTCGCCACGCCTTCGTACTTTGGATTCAACTCGATGGTCGCGACAAACTACTCGATCGGGACGGCCCTCACCTATGTTCACCACACATGGGGGCCAGAAGCCGCGCTGGCCTTCTCGGCCCAGATATTCGTCCACGGGATACTGGAACTCACGGGTTTCTACATCATAGCAGCGATAACCCTGCGCGCGGCCTGGAACATCTGGAAGGGCCTGGGACGTCTGGTGGAGATAACCGGAAAGGGTGGCAAACGATGGTCCTGGATGCTCACGAAAAGGGAAAAGAGGGAGATCGCCAAACACCTTCCAGCGATAAAAATTCTGGTAAGGGATTTCGTCGTCCTTTTCGCCTTGGGCGCGTTCTTCATATTTCTGGCCGCTCCCGTGGAAGCATACGTTTCTCCGGAAGTAGGGTGGGTATTCTTCTCCGACCCCCTCATGCCTATTATCTTCCTAACATCCGTGGGTATCTTTTACGCATCCATTGTGGGGCGAACTCTCAGCTCCCTACGCAGAGACGTGAATTCCGTGTGGAGGGATGTGAGGTGTATGTTCGAGGGAAGATGGCGTCCGGCCCAGCTCTCGCTCTTCGTGTTCATGATATTCTTCTTCATGACGCTGATCAGGATCATTCTCGGGGGAATCTAGATGAGAACCCCCTTCCCTCCACCAGCACGCGTCCGGGTTCTCCCTGCCTTCCTTGAACTTCGAACTTGACGCCCAAGATCCGTTCCACGAGCGCGATGTTGGTGAGAGCGTGAGAGGTGAGCTCCGAACTCGTTATCTCTGATGTGCCCTCAGCTAAGGCCAAATAAGGTATGAGCTGATCGGTGAGATAGCGGTCGACCGCACAGCCCGTTTTCAGCTGGGAGAGAAGGCTCTCAGCTGCCTCACGTCCCACACGTTCGGCGGGCTTTCCCGGCCTCCCTAACGAGCCGGATCCAATGACCGCCCCATTTTTCGTCTCGGCCCATAGAGTTATCCCGGCACCCGGACCCAGATGCGGATCCTGATCTGGAGGATAAGATTCGGTCCTTATGTGGATTTTTGAATACCCTCCGCGAACAAGTACCTTGGTCGCAGCGTGTGCCATCCGTGTGGCGATGCCGGGCGGGAGACGGACGCAATGAGCCAAGCCTGAAATGTTAATCACGTCCCCGGGCTCGGCAAGTTTCAACGCCTGAAGTTTTTCGATAGGTTCAATGCGAGCGCGTACGATGCCTCCGCCTCGAGGGTAATGACCCCTCCGGACACATTCGACCTCCCCGCGGTAGCCCATTTTGCGCAGCGTTGGGAGGGTGACGTTTTTTAGAAAGTCGACGCTTGGCGCGCGTGGATTGTCAGTTCCGCCTGTGATCTCGACCTCAGCTGGCTTACGTGCGAAAGCTGCCGCTGGCATCATGATCTGCAGGATAAGCGTGGTGCTCCCCGCCGTACCTATGTCGATACGATATTTCCCCCCATTCAACGATCGAGGCTCAAACGTCAGCTCTGTGGAACCCAGCCCCGCCCCGTCCACTTTGGCATTCGAAAGTTCCGCCAAGGCCTCGACTCCTCGCAAATGCTGGGGTTGTAAACCAGGTCTATCCCTCTTAGCGCGGATATTATAGATGTGTATGGGACGACAACTCAATGCACTCAACGCCAGCGCCGTTCGTAGTACTGCGCCTCCTCCCTCGCCAATCGAACCATCGATCTCTATCATCGAGCAAAGGTTTGGCTTCAAGATTAATAAGAGTTGGAACCACTGTCATTCGGTGTTATGGGGAGATTTCAATTTCGTGTCCTGAAGCTCGTCTCGGAGATACCAAGCGGCAAGGTCACGACCTACAAGGAACTTGCCCGGGCCATGGGCAACCCGCGCGCCTGCAGGGCCGTTGCAGGTGCCCTAGCCAAAAATCCAGACCCTGTAAAAATACCATGCCACCGGGTCGTCAGATCGGACGGTCAAATTGGAGGTTACAAGCTTGGTATTTCCCGGAAGGCGAAGCTGTTAACCGAGGAAGGCGTGACCGTCAGAAATAAAAAAGTCGACCTTGAACGATACATGTACCGATTTTGAAATTATATTCTGTCTACCTCTCCCTCCCCACATACATATATACGTGGCTCGGCTTTCCCCTGCCGCCGATCCCATTCGCCGCGAGCTTCGTCTTTTCCGTCTGCCGAACGAGTCCTTTCTCGACAAGTTTCTGAACCGTGCGCCAGACGGTGATCTTCGAGGCCTTCGTCAGTTTCATGAGCTCGGGAATCGTGAACTCTTTCAGCTCCATCATGTATCCCACTATCTCCACATCCCTGACTGTCATGTCGTGGAGTCCGTGCTCGATCAGGGTGGCCGCGACACCGCCCCACGTGGGCCTGGATGCCGTCCAGAGAGCCACGGAGGCTATCCCCGCCACTATGCCGAGACCTGTGGCGATGGGCAGCACATCGATCGGCTTTGTTTCCGTGGTGCTCGAGACGGTGACCGGCTCTCCGGTCGTCTGTGCTGCCTCATATGCCTCCCGGGGCACATTTATCGTGGCGGCCGTCCCTCCCGCCGGAGGTGTGGAACCACCCCAATTGTATTCCTCGAATGCGGATCCACGATCAGCTATGCCCAGCTTGTAGAAACTGGAGCCGTCCGCGTTTTCAACCAATTCAGAATTGGACACCTCGTACGGCTCATTATCTATTGTCACCTGCTGTCCTCCGTTCTCGATTATTATTGTCGAGGTGATGATGTGTCCCTCGCCGTAAAGATGGTCCAGCAAGAAATACGACGCAGCGATGACCGTCCCGGATACCAACAAACCCATCAATATTGCCATAAACCGGCGGCGCATGCTCTACCTCGTATAAGTATCGTTTTTGAAACTTAATAAATTATGTTTCTTTAATGAAACTTAATTTAAATACATCTTTTTATTATGGTTAATCGGTGAAATAAAATGAAACATTGGATCATGCCAATTATTTTCACGTCTTCCATATTGGTCAGCTTGGCAGCTGCAGGATCTGGGGCTGAACTGCTCGGGATCTGGATGGCGTTTATCCTGCCGAGCGCTGCCTGGTTGATATTGGAGGGAGGAAAAACTGCAAAAACCCTCGCGGCCATCGGACTCTGTTCGCTGATAGTCGTGATGTCGGCTCCGCTCTCCGTCTCCGTATCTGGGCTATCCGCGGACGAGAGTTTGGACCACAGATTTCCCGGTCTGAAGAAATTTTCGTCCTACGATGAACTGGAAAATTTTGTAAAAACCGGCCTCACGACTTATGAAGAATATAACTTTTATGATATGCCGCTGGGCTCCATGCTGTTGGCCCAACCAGCGCGGCTGGAAATCGCGAAATCTTATTTCGGATTCACTGTCGATGGTGGTGACGGTTTCGAGGTCACGATAAACGGCCCCGACTTCTCCACCACGAACATCCAGGTCGAGGGAGTTGACGAGGCGGATATCGTGAAGAGCGATGGAAAATACCTTTACGTCGTCTCCGGAAATGAGGTTATAATCATCGATGCATACCCGCCGGAGGCCGCGAGAGTGGTCTCGATCATTCCAGAAAATAAAACCCCATGCGAACTCTACATAAATGGAAACAGGCTCGTGGTGCTCGGTCAAGATTTTGTTAAGGTTTATGATGTTGCGGACAAGGAGCACCCAATCCTCAGGAGGAAGGTCTCTTTCGATGGGTATTACTTCAACTCGAGGATGATTGGTCCCTATGTTTACCTGATAATAACCTCTCCTCCGATATACGCCCTGAGCGATAGGATAAACCTTCCGGAGTTTTCATGCAACGGTGAAACCAGAACGGTCGATGCAACCGAGATATATTATTTTGAAAACATGTGCGATCGTTCGTACCAGTTCACCACAATAATGGCGGTGAACACGCAGAACGATGATGAAGAGATAACAAGCGAAACGTTCCTCATGAGCGCGGCTCAGAACCTCTTCGTCTCCAGCACCAACATTTACATTACCTACACCAACTATTCCGCGTGCCCGGGAAACTGGTCGAACTGGTACGACTCGGAAAAAACGATCATACACAAAATTCGGATATCCGGGGGAGAAATCGTGTACGTGTCCAAGGGGGAGGTTCCCGGCCACGTTCTGAACCAGTTCTCCATGGATGAATACCAAGGGTACTTCAGGGTGGCCACGACGACCGGATGGTACGGAGCAAACCACATCTATGTCCTGGACGAGGACCTGAACGTGATCGGCAGGCTGGAGAACCTCGCTCCCGGAGAGAGGATCTATTCAGCCAGATTCATGGGTAACAGAGCGTACTTGGTGACTTTCGTGAAGGTAGACCCACTGTTCGTGATCGACCTGAGCAATCCGGCCAATCCAAAGGTCTTGGGTGAACTGAAGATCCCTGGATACTCGGATTACCTGCACCCATACGATGAAACCCACCTGATAGGAATCGGAAAAGACACAACTGCCGATTCCGGGTGGGCCCTGTACCAGGGAGTGAAAATAGCCCTCTTTGACGTGAGTGACCCCGAAAATCCGGTGGAGATATCCAAGTACGTGATCGGCCGAAGGGGAACTGAGTCGTACGCCCTTCAAGACCACAGGGCCTTTTTGTTCAGCAGATCGAGAAACCTCCTCGCCATACCCGTCGGAGATTATTACACACAGGCCGCATACGTGTTTCACATCTCTCCGGAGAAAGG
The DNA here is from genome assembly GCA_003661465.1 of Hadesarchaea archaeon. Lineage (GTDB taxonomy): Archaea > Hadarchaeota > Hadarchaeia > Hadarchaeales > Hadarchaeaceae > B75-G9. The sequence continues at coordinate 130 of QMWE01000055.1, read as the reverse complement.
CCTGATCCTCAGGGGAACGATAACCCACGGGAAGCACTCGGTCAAAAGAACCCTCTACGTGGATGACGTGATTTACACCGTCTCCGATAAGCTTGTAAAAATGAACGACCTCGAGAGCCTGAACGAGATC
>QMWE01000054.1 GCA_003661465.1 Hadesarchaea archaeon | reverse complement strand
TGTAATGTCTTCCCTCCTTTATGTCCCAAGGAAGTAAATTACGATTTAAGATGATATTGGCTTGCTCTAACTTTTGTTCCAGCGTACCACCATCGCCGTACTTGGTGACATCCACGACTATCGTGTGAGAGCTGGTAAATCCTTGATCAGGACACAAAACGTCGAATCCCCTCTCATGAAGCGCTCGACCCAACGCTCTGGCATTTTTTACTATCTGAGCAGTGTACTCCCTCCCAAACTCGAGCATTTCCGCCAACGCCACCGCCAACGCTGCTACAGCATGAAGATGATGATTGCTGACCACACCAGGAAAAACTGCCTTATTTATCACATCAGCCAGTTCTTTCTTGCAGAGGATCATGCCATGTTGTGGCCCGGGGAGGGTCTTATGTGTACTGCACGTCATCACGTCCACACCTTCCCTCAGCGGATCCTGAAATTGTCCTCCAGCGATCAACCCGGACACGTGAGCCGCATCGTAAGCCACATATGCCCCCACATCCCTCGCCACTTCGCCCAATTCTTCCACGGGGTGGGGGAAGAGAAAAACGCTTCCTCCAAAGAGGGCCAACTTTGGCTTGACCTCTTTTATTTTTTTGGCTGCGGCATCCACATCTATGTTCATCCTATGTTCATCGAACGGCCAGTACTCAACATTCAAACCGTGCACTGCTCCGGCGGTGCCGCCAAACTTTTCCTTGCCCATGCTTATGTGCCCGCCACATGGAATGGCCAAACACATCATGGTATCTCCAGGCTTGGTCAACGCTGTATACATTGCAAGATTAGCAGCCACCCCAGAGATCGGCTGGACGTTTGCATGTTCCGCTTTGAATAACTCTTTTGCCAAGTTCATTGTGATAATCTCGACTTGATCGATGTACTTACAACCTGCGTAAACGCGCTCCCCCGGCCATCCTTCCGCGTACCTATGCTGAAAATCGCTGATCATTGCCTCCCTAACAGCTGGACTAGTTACGTTTTCACTTGCTATCAGTGGAATAGCCTTCTTAAACCAGTCGTGATGTTCTCGTAACAGGGCAAAAGTACGTTCCATTGACTCTTTCGGTTGCAACAATTTCACCCCAAATGTTTAAGTATCGCATCGTATTTAGCTTCAACTTCTATGGGCTTTTGAGATATTTCTATGGCCTCCTCAGGATCCTTGAGTATGTTCCCGGTCGCCACGCAAACTACTCTCTCATCTTTATCGACCACGCCCTTCTCGACTAGCTTCTTCAACCCGGCTATCGTAGAAGCGCTGGCTGGCTCCACTCCAATCCCCTCAAGGCTAGCCAACATTTTTTGTGCCGCGATGATCTCCTCGTCACTCACGCTCTCGGCCGTGCCGTTTGACCTTTTTATCGCTCGAATGGCCTTTGGCCCATTAACTGGATTTCCTATTCTAATAGCTGTGGCTATCGTCTCCGGCTGCCTCACGGGCACAAACTTTTCTGAACCACACTTTATGGCATCTACGATAGGTTTTGCTCCTTCAGCCTGAATTCCGGTCATCGTCGGAATACCTTTTATGAGCCCAACCGCTTCAAACTCAAAGAACCCCTTGTAAATGGCCCAGATGTTGGCACAGTTGCCCATCGGCACGACGACGCGATCGGGTGTCTTCCACCCAAGCTGATCTGCTATTTCAAATCCTATCGTCTTTTGGCCTTGTGGTCTGAACGGATTCAACGAGTTCAAGAGGTATATGTCCTCCCTCTCCTCACAAATACGTCGGATGAACGAAAGTGCTTCATCGAAATTACCCTTTATGGAGATGATCTTCGCTCCGTAGATCATAGCTTGTGCGAGTTTTCCCAGAGCTACCTTTTTGCTTGGAAGCAGGATCAAACATTTCAATCCGGCTTTTGCCGCATACGCGGAAAGCGAGGCAGCAGTGTTCCCTGTAGAAGCGCACGCGACAGTGTTTACTCCAAACTCCATCGCCTTGGTGACCCCAACTGTCATCCCCCTATCTTTAAAGGAACCCGTTGGATTTGCTCCCTCAAACTTCACATAAAGCTCCCGAACGCCGATTTTCATCGCAAGACGATCGCAGCGATAAAGCGGCGTTCCCCCTTCATCGAGACTCACCACCTTCTTCTCATCCAAAACCGGTAGAAATGCTCGATACTTCCAGACGCCCGGTGCCTCTGTCCTCAAACGCTTTTTATCTATCCCATGTTGCAGTTCCTGTAACTCGAACTCTACCTCAAGTAGCCCCCCACACTTGGGGCAGGTATAAAATCTCTTTCCGATCTCGAACTTTTCGCCACACTCGATACATTCTAAATGCAAGTTTAACCCCCAAGTGTCCGGTGGATATCGATTAAATCTCCGAGCAGCGAACTAGAGGTCTCTTGTGGCCCGGCCCCAAATCCAGTGATAGTGATCTCGCGTGCCAGATCAAGCTCAAACTTTACTGCATTTAAAGTACCGCCAACAGCAAGTGGATGTCCAAACGGGACAAGCCTTGGCCCAACCTCCAGAGACCCTCGTCTCGCGACGCCTACAAGTTTTATCGTCTGCCCCGCCTCTCGCGCAAGACGTATCGCCTCCGACGAGATCCGATCAATGCCAGTAACCTTCACGTGTTCAAGTTTTGCGTCTATTCCTAAGATTGAATTCGCGAGGATCGTTATCTTGCATGCGGTGTCTATCCCTCTTATATCTAATGTTGGGTCCTTCTCAGCTATCCCCAGCTCCTGCGCTTCTCTGAGCACTATCTCAAACGGTACTCCCTCTGTGCTCATCCGCGTGAGGATATAATTCGTGGTTCCGTTGAGCACGCCGCAAACTTCCCGTATCTCGTTGCCGGCCAAAAGCCTCCTCGCCAAATTTATTACGGGTATGGCCCCACCCACCGATGCGGAATATCTGAACTCAACGCCGCATTTTCTCGCCAACGAATCCAGTTCTCCGAACGCGACCACAAGTGGTCCTTTGTTGGAGGTTATAACATGTTTGCCCGTCAGCATCGCCCGTTTTATATGAGTAAATCCGGGTTCCCCGTTTTTGATATTGGTCGGAGTAAGTTCGTAGACTACATCAGCCTCCATGTCCTCGATGACCTCGAGTGCCATCTTCCCACGCTTTCCACCCTCATACGCCGCAACCGACTTTTTTTCGGCCACCTTCAGCAGTTTTGATAAATTTAGTCCATTCTCGTCCATTGCAGCTCCGCGTTCATCCGCTACGGCCACAACATGAGGAACCAGACCATAGGTTTTCCGGAGGAAATCAGCTTTGTCAACAAATATCCTAGCGAGTCCTTTGCCCAAGTTCCCGAATCCAATCAATATTATCCTCATTCAGTCTCCTCCAGAGAAGTTATCATCAAAAGTTTTTTCCGGCCAGCGGCACGCCGGAGTGTGGAAATCGCCAAACGTAGACGTTTTTCATCTCCAGCCGTAATCGTCATCCTCGCGGCGGATTCTTTGTTCGGAGCACCCATCGCTAGACTCAAATCGGAAACCATCACTCCCCGGATACCATTTAGTCGATCTATCGTGCCCATGATGTCTGTATGAACTATGTGGCCCACCAAAAGGACTGTTGACCTAACCGCGCCCTCGCGCTCCCCCAACTGCGTAATTCTTACACCCATCGTTCTAAGTTCGTTCAAAATTTTGTTCATCCTTGCTTTGTCACTTATTTCGAAAACCAGCATTACTGGTACTCTTCCGAGTGGTGTCTTTCGCTCTCTCTGGTGCATGATGCTCTGTATATTACCACCAAATCTCGAAATTGGTTCAAGAGCCTTGAGAAGCTGACCAGGTACATCCTCAAGTTCCATCACTATCTTTACAAGCAATGTCCTTCCTCCCAATCATCACAAGGTACCTCTGTTTCAACTGAGGGCGGATCATCTTAAATATTGCCTCCCTGTTCGTCACGAATAAAAATATCCATGAACCTATTTCCTTCTAACACGCCCAACGAACCTTCCACGACCGAGTTTTCATCGAAACATTTTACCTCATCCTTTCGACCACCTGTGGAATAAATCGAAATGGGCACTGGATCTGAAACGTGTCCCCTAACTTTTATTGGTGTCAGATGATCCGCCATTACTGCTATTTTGTATTCTCCTTCAAGCGCATCAATTATGTTCCCCAGTAAACGGGAATCGATGTTCTCGATAGCTTCGATCTTCCTCTCAATATCACCTACATGCCCAGCCTCATCCGGAGCTTCTATATGAATCAAAACCAAATCATGATCCTCCAATGCACGTAACGCATATTTTGCCTTGTTTTCGTAATTTGTGTCATAGTATCCTGTCGCTCCGGGAACCTCAAGTTTGGTCATCCCCGCGCATACGCCTATACCCTTAACAACCGTCACCGCTGATACGACAGCGCCACTAATACCGTATTTTTCGCCCAACGTCTTCATTACCGGTTTTTTACCTTCACCCCAGAGCCAGATCATATTAGCGGGGTTTTTCCCGGTTTTCAGCCTTGATATGTTTACTGGATGTTCTGAGAGAATTTGTTCGGATCTCAGCATCATCTCGTTCAAAATCTTTGCCGTTTTGTTGCCCTCAGGCCTGACTAGATAATCGCTGACTTTTCCCCCCACCACATCGTGAGGAGGTGTTGTCTTTATGTTGTCAGCATCGTCAGGGACTTTTTTAAGCACAAATAGGTGTCGATAACTAATTCCGGGATAAAAATCCCCCAGAGATTTGAACTCATTTTTGAGCTCGTTGATCAATTCTTGCGCTTCTTCAGTTGTTATATGCCCTGCGCTGTAGTCGGCAATTACCCCTTTTTTTTGAGTTATAAAGTTACATCTGAACGCAAATTCTCCTTTTTTCAATTTAATTCCCATACCAGCTGCCTCCAACGGTCCTCTGCCCAATCGGTACTTTTTCGGATCGTATCCAAGGATGGACATTATTGCGATGTCTGACCCTGGATTCGTCCCTTCTGGTATCGTCCTCAACAGCCCATTTCTCCCATTCGCTGCAATCCAATCCAAGTTAGGTTTTCTCGCTACCTGTAACGGCGTTTTTCCGCCTAGTTCTTCTAAAGGGTAATCCCCCATTCCATCTCCAACGACTATAATGTATTTCGTCTTCTCACCCACAGCTAGGTTGCCATATACCCATGTGTATTATGCTGGTTTGGTATCCCCCGCAGATCACAACCCACAGCATCTTTTGCCCCTTTTATCTTACTGTGGGGAACTTTCTTGGGATCTTTACCACTATTCGCTCTTTGTCTACCTTTACCGTTGCCGCATTTTTGTCCACGGAACTGGGTACCGCCACTGTACAAAAGTACCCTTTGTCCAACTTGGGGGCCACTGCATAAATTTCCACGCTTTCTTGATAGAATTTCAACCTGACATTTTCCTTATTTTCAACACCCTTGGCGTCCACTGTTATCGTCACTCCATCTACGTCCAACGACACATTGTAATTAGGTATCACTTTCTCTTTGACTTCTGGTAAAGCTGCTTTCTCCCGTTTTCGTTCCGGGGCACTTACCACCTTTTCTCTCGGTCTTTTCCCACTCAAAATGATCTTTTCCTCTATCGGCACTTTCTCCCATTTCCCACTCGGACCAAAGCGCTTCATTTCTATTTTTGGGGGATGCACCCCGTCACTCGAGAAAAAAATGCTAAATCCACTGCGTTCTATCCTTCCCGGTTTCTTTGTGGCAAATCTTGAGAACTCATCTTCTCTCAATCCTTTAAACTCGTTCTCTATTTCTTCAAAATCTCTAAAAAACTGCCTCATCATGCGCCTGAAAAACTCGTCAAAAGGATCTCGAGCCATCTTCCCACCACCAACTATACAGATGCCGCTCCTCTCTTTTAATTGTTGATACATGCGGTGAAATTTCTCTTTCTAATGCTCCTCCTCAAGCGATTCTAATGATGTTTCTTCTGCAAGCAGACACTTTCCATCGGAATAAAAATCACATTTGGGGCAACATTCATTACGGTTTTCACATGTCTCAAACAGCGGGCACTTGGAGCAACACTTTGGCATCCTTACTTTCCCCCAATGCCATTTGAGGAGAAATGTTGTTTTTATTTAAAATTTTCGTTTGCGCATATCATCTTTTGAAATCGTCGGCACACTCAAAAATTTGACATAAAATACGCCTATACTACCAAATCTGGGCTAAAATTGGAATGTTTGTCAAAAGAAACTTTTTTATGCAAGTAATTTTTAAGTAATAGTGCGTCGAGGGGGCGATCCGGAGAGGTCTCTAGGGTTGGTCTTGGTGGATCCCACTGGTTGGCGTCTTTACGAGTTAGGCCAGCTCGTGAAGATACCAAACAGCAGGCTGTCAAGATCGGCCCGAATGCTCTCGAATGATTGCGGCGCGGAAAACTCATAAGAGTTCTCCGCACGATCCATGAAGGATCGGAGCGATGTGGTTCGGCGGGCTGCCCAAAAGGTGGTCCTGACGGGCTACATCGACCGTGATCATAGAGATGCTGTGGCCCCAACCTCGGCGCATTTTACTTTGTTTAACTTTCAGTGGGAAGTCCCCCTGCGAGAGCCGGGGGAAAGTCGCTTACGCCTGTGGAGACCAAGACTTCCGCAACTGCCAAGAGAGATGGGATCGAGTCCGGTGGGCGGAAGCGGGAGCTGTAATACTCAAAAAGGAAAAGCTTCCGCGAAACGCGCTCCGAGC
>QMWE01000053.1 GCA_003661465.1 Hadesarchaea archaeon | reverse complement strand
CTCTCTGGAGCCATTTTTCCAATCAGCACAGCGCCAGGATGGCTACAAGCCTTAACATACGTGAATCCCGTGACTTACGGGGTCGACGGACTGAGGGGAGCCATCATAGGAAGTTCCCAATTCCCACTTTGGATAGACTTCGCGGTTCTGGGAATATTCTCGATCGGCGTGATCCTGGCCGGTGCGTACCTATTCGAACGAATGAAGGCGTGACCATATGTTCCTAGATATCCAAGCTGAGTTGAAAGATCGATTTTTGGGACTGCAGGCCATAATGAAACATGTCGAGGATGTGTCGGTGGAAAAGAAAAAAGCGGAGCTAGAGCTATCCAAAAGAGAAACCGTGGAAGAGGTGAGGCGCATATACACCCTAGAAACCTTGAGGGACGTTCCAATTTTCAGGGCATATCGAGATTTTTTCTGGCATATCGGCATCGACCCCACGAAGAACAGGCCGGCCGCGGAGGCCCTCATCAGAAGGGTCCTATCTGGAAAGCCGCTTCCGACCATAAACACCTTGGTCGACGCCTACAATTTGGCTTCCATCAAAACCTGTATCTCTGTGGGCGCCTTCGACGCCGACGTGCTCAAAGGCGGGCTGGTGTTGAGGAAAGCGAAAAGTGGGGAGGAATTTAGGGGGATCGGGATGGAGAAACCCATGAGGCTGAAAGGCAACGAAATCGTAATATCTGACGAGGAAAAGTTGATTGCTGTTTACCCTTACAGGGATGCGGACGAGACGAAGATAACATTAAACACGAAAAACGTGTTATTGCTCGTATGTGGAGTTCCCGGCATAAACGAAGACGTTCTGAAAAATGCAGGTCGGATCGTGGTCGATCACGTAACCAAATTCTGCGGAGGAAGGGAGACACAGAATGGAGAAAATCAAGGCCATCCTCTTTGACCTAGACGAAACCATCATCAACGCTCCCGTCAGCTTGGCGGCTGCGCAACGGGTGGTGGCAAGTGAGGTCTCAAACTTCGTCCGAGGTCGGATAAACAAGAAGGAGATCTATCTCAAGATCAGAGCCCTAGACGATAGGATGAACATGAGCGGCAGATATAACCGTCACGAGTGGTGGCCGATGCTACTGGCTGAACTAGGGATAAAAAAAAGACTACCACCTCAAGATACAGAGAAACTCACCAAGCTCTACTGGGACACGTTCACCGAGACTACGAAGCCGTATCCAGATGCGGAATCCACACTGCTCTACCTCAAAAAGAAGGGATACAAACTGGGGTTAGTGACCGACACGGATGGGGTGGACGGTGCCAAACGAGAACGTATGAAACGTCTCGAACTGGTGAAACTCTTTGACGTCATAGTAGTGGGAGGAGAGGATACACCAAGACCGAAACCCAGCCCAGAGCCGTTTCTCCTTGCGGCCTCGAGATTGGGGCTGAATCCCAACGAGTGTGCGGTGGTCGGAGACAAACCATTTACGGATATCAAGGGTGGAAAATCGGCCGGAATGTTGACCATATGGCTCAAGCGGAGAGACTGGGGGATCGAGGAAATACCAAACATGATGATAAGATCCTTGAAGGACCTCACAAATATTTTTTGAATGAGCAATAATGTTCGTCTTCCAGACCTCTTCAAGGCTTTTCCCTACGGTGACCTATCTGACAGAGGATATTGCCATATCGCGCAATGACCTCAACAAATACATTTAAATACCCTGAAGAGGTAGCTCCTCTCCGAGGCTGGGCCGTCCGAGCGTAAAGTCGCAAAGGTGGCCCAAATGTCCAAAAGAAAAGAAGAGGGTTGGGAGAGATATATTGCCCACCTCATAGAACATGGTGAATCCCTCTTTCACAGGCCAAAAGAGATGGTGAATCTATCCGAGTTAAAAGGTTGGCAGCGATATATCGCAAAACGTGTGCTGAATGGCGAGTTCTTGATCGAAAACCGGCCAAAGCTCAAATGAAAATACCCACCACTACCCAATCCCTCGATCATGTATAATTCAAACCCATATACCGATGGCCGATACCCAGAAAGATGACCTCCCCCAGCCTTGAGGGAGCCGCAACAAACCATTCATCAAATCCGTTCGTCCATCTCCTCCAACAACTCCCGTATCTCCCGTCTGCCCACCCTCTTCTCGAGGATAACCTTTTTCCTTATCCTCTCCTCCGCATCCACTACTTTTTGTGAAAGCATTACGGGTAGAGCAAACGCTGTCCGGCGTGAGAAGAGCTCTCTCCTCAATCTCACCAACACGGCATCGTAAACGGCTTCGAGCACCTCTTTGTGTGCCATAATTCCCATGCCCTTTCTCGCCATGATCCTGTGGGCCTCAAGCGAGCCCGCGTAGCCGAGAAACTTTTTGGCATCCTTCAGGTTCCGAGCTCTCTTTGGGGCCACCCACACGTTTCCTCCCACCACCATGGTTCTTCCAACCTCTCCACGTGCTGATGGAAGCAGGAAAAAATTGTATTGCTTGCCGGGAGTGTATCTGTATCCGTGCTGCCACATTCCATTGAGCCAGTCCCCCTGTAAGATCATCGCCGCTTCTCGGTTGTTCAACTTCATCCAAGCCGTGGGAAAATCGTGTACAAATGGGTGGGGGAGGAAAAAGTCCCTCACGAGCTCTCGGAGAAGCTCATACGTATCCACGACCTTCTCATCCGACCAATGTTCGCTGCCTTCAATCAGCCTCTGATAAAAATTCGCGCCAGCCACACCCAAAAGCAGGTGGTTGAACCATATCGAGTTACCCCAAGAGCTAGCCACGATGGGCGCAATACCCTGCTTCTTCAAGGTTTCGCATACGTTTATGAATTCATCCCAAGTTTCCGGAGGCTCCACCCTGTACTTCCGAAACACATCCCTCAGGTACCAGACGGCGAAGGTGTAGATCTTGAGCGGTACAGCAACCATGCTCCGTCCAAGCGCGCATTTCTCGACCATCCAGTCCGGAAAAGCATCGTAAAATCTTTCTTCCCTCCACACATCAGTTATGTCCACGAGGTGACCAGCTCCCGCAAGTTCGGACAGCTCGGGCCCCACCTCCCGAGGAAAGATGTCTGGCGGAGAGTATTCGATGCTGGCACTAACTTCAACCCTTAGGCTCTCCCACGGAAGCTCCGTGACATTTACGGTGACCCCAGGATGCCTCATCTCAAATTTCTTTATCATGGCTTTGACCGGCGGTAACTCTGGACCGGCCCATCCGTGATAAAGACTGATCGTCCTACGGGCGCTCTCCCGCATATCACCTTTCTGCGTGCGAAGTTTTGAAAACATGGGACCAGTTGGCCTATCCTCGACCCCTACCTCCAAACTACATTTCGCACATTTTTCAGGGGTGGTGCGGGGGACGGGACTTGAACCCGCGACATTCGGATCTTCAGTTTTGCCCCTCATGAGTTGACTCGATGAGGTCCGACACTTTTGGGTCGGGGTTTACCCGAACTCCCATTTCAGCTTGGGGGCTTTTTCGCCACCCCAATGACTGAGTTACCCCCGCACTCACTATCGTTTCATACAGTCTCCAATTTAAGTATTTACTGCAGTCGACGAAGCATTTCTCTCAAGCGCCAACTTTTGACAGGGTGGATAGATGGAAGTAGAGCACAAAACCTCTTGACCGACGAGCGGCTTTCTAAAGATATGCACCAAACTCCGGTTACTTCCCGATAAGGACCAAAAACTATTAGTCCCATATCATCTTGAAGAATTTGCGTGATATCCCGCAATATCCCAAGAGATGCTTGTTTTATCATTATTCTTGGTCTAAACCTATGCTTTAGCTCTTCCATTTTAGGGGTACCTCCATCGGCATCGAAGAATCCGGCCACAAACCATTTGCGCAGCTCTGTACCCGCTTGGAGTATTACAGCGGGCACACGTAGTTTACCTTTCTTCTCGCCAATTGGCATCCCAAACACGTGGTTTAAAAATTGATGAATAACCTTACATTTTGGATCAATATATAACACTTGTTGGCCTTTGTGTATTCTTTCATTTCTGACAGGTGCATTTACGTTGAAAAGCTTCTGGAATAACTTGGACATGTTCTTGATGTGTTCGTAGGAAAAATCAGCTATCTTTATCTCACAGAGCAACTTGCCGTTTTTTTGGAGGCGTCTGGGAGCATTTGAAAGGCAACCATCGCCGTAAAGATAACCCAAAAAATATGATAGTTCAGGAGTCAGGGATCTAGGTAGAGAAACGCGATGCGGTGAACCTATGGAGGTGAAATACCTCGCCGAATCGAAAATCTTTTCCCACAACTTAACTTGCATGTTTTTGGTATAATACATTTCAATCATTTTCTTTAGAGTAGGAAGTGGAACAGTTCTTCGACCTGTACACCAGCCCCGGAGGCATGCATTCGAGATGGAAAGATCTTTTTCTATCTGGCGAGCTCCCGCTTTCCCCACAATACATTTTACGAAATTTGATACACCACTAACGCGTATCGGTGCCCTTAGTCCATCTGTGGCGGTGAGAAGCCGGTCCAAATAATTATTAAGTCGTAGAGCGGGTGTAGATGGCAAAGTTGGAAAGTTATCAAGTTTTTTAAAATCATTCTGGATCCGGTTGGAGATAGCAAGTCCAGATGTTCTGATTACCTGCACTGGATTTTCTAACATCTTCTTATCCTCCGGATAATAATTGCGGCATGGAACTCAAGCGATTTTCGAGGAGAGGGGTCGCCGAACCAAGTATATAAACTATTTAAGGGCCTGTTGAACTCGCTGAATCGCCTCGTTGAGCCTGTTGTTTGGCACTTTTTTGTCGCGAGTCATGCAAAAACCGAAAGCTACAGACTTAAGCAGTCATTGTGGGGGGGTATTGATTATAAACCACTACACCTAAATCCAAGCTGATAGGATGTCTGGATATAAGGGCAAAGTTCAACGACTTTTAAAGACAGCCTCGGTGAATGTGGGGGACAAGATAAAAGTCGAAGATGCTGGACGAACGTATGAAGGTGTTTTGATGCCCCGCACCGAGCTCGGAGATCCAAACCATTTAGTCATCAAGCTCAAGAGCGGATATAACCTCGGCATCAGGATAAGAACGGGGACAAAAATCAGTCTTCTGGAGAAAGGAACTCCACCAAAGCTCGGCCTCCCAAAACTCGAAATCAGACCGGACCCATCCAAACCAAACGTTACGATAATCGGCACCGGAGGCACGATAGCAAGCAGGGTCGATTACCGGAGCGGAGCGGTCTTCCCTGCTTTCACACCCGAGGAGATATACAGTGCCGTCCCAGAACTCGCTGAGATCGCCAACATCAAGGTCGTGGAGGCCTGCAATGTCTTCAGCGAACACATGACTCCAGAATTATGGATCAAGATCGGTAAGACGGTCACAGATGAGATAAACTCCGGAGCTGACGGCGTTGTGATCGCCCACGGCACGGACACCATGCACTACACGGCTGCCGCACTCAGCTTTATGCTCAAAGGACTTCACCGGCCAGTGGTGCTCGTGGGATCCCAGCGCTCCTCGGATAGACCAAGCAGCGATGCCGCCCTGAACCTAATCAGTGCAGTGGCGGTGGCGGGCAAGTCGGACATCGCAGAGGTATGCGTGGTGATGCATGGCTCGATGAACGATGACATCTGCCTCGTACATAGAGGAACGAGGGTAAGAAAGTGTCACACGAGCAGAAGGGATGCTTTTCTGAGCGTAAACGATCTACCGCTCGCTGAAGTAAGAGAACGAGAAGTGAAGCCTCTCAGGACGGATTACAACAAGGCAAGCAGAAGCGGAAGGATCACTTTAAACGCCAAGTTCGAACCGATGATTGCCCTAATCAAGATCACTCCTGGGCTTTCCTCCGCATTGATGGAGAAGATGATAAGAATGGGGTATAGAGGCTTTGTTCTCGAGGGTACTGGTCTTGGTCACGTCCCAGCGAGCCTCTTCAAAGGTATAAGAAAAGCCATAAAGTCCAAGATACCCATCGTGATGACCTCACAGTGCATCTGGGGTAGAGTCGACATGAAAGTATACTCGACAGGAAGAGACCTGATCGAGATGGGAGTTATACCTGGTGAAGACATGCTGTCCGAGACAGCCTGGGTCAAGCTGATGTGGGTACTCGGACAGACGAGAAATCCGAAGAAGGTGGCGGAGTTCATGAGGAGAAATGTAGCGAGAGAGATCTCTGAAAGAACCACTCCAATAGCTTTCCCCGTCGGATTCCCATCAAAAACGGAGTTTAACCAAGCTGGCACAAGTCTTTAATGGTGAAGGAATGGAAATCTACATAATCTATGAAAGCTATGGCGAGTTCTGGAACAAGCTGGTGAATTGTCTTTTTGATCGCGACCTTCGTATCAAGTATCCGATTTCTTAAGCGGGCTTTCAGGGGTAGGAGGCATAGGGTGGGAAAAGCAAAAAATAATCCAATATGAAACGAAAAAGGAGGCCAAAAAATGAACCCCCTTAATCGCCTAGTTTTCAAACTGAAGCACAGGAAGGAACTTAAAAAACGCATAAGGGATTGTGGAACCTTATCGACCGGGAGTATTGGATGAAAGTTGTCCTGGAGGTAGGCCTGGGCACAGGTGAGAACGCAGTCAGGATCCTCTCATCGCTTCCCCGAATAAAACACTACTTCGTCGTCGATTTGCCCTACACATTTGGCCACGAGGAGGAGCGGCGGATGAGGAAGGAATGCCTGGCGAAGTTGCTGGAGGACCCGCGCTTCCACCTCTTCACGGGCGACTCGAAATCCCTCCTCCCCTGGCT
>QMWE01000052.1 GCA_003661465.1 Hadesarchaea archaeon | reverse complement strand
TGGAAAATAAAAAAGTTAAAGATAATGTGATAATCACCGGGACGATCAGTGAGGACGGTTCGATAGGACCGGTCGGCGGGGTTTTCGAGAAAGCCCAAGCTGCAAACGAGAACGGTGCTGAGTTGTTTCTGGTTCCTCAGGGACAGAGTGTGGTCACGCTTATAAAAGAAGTCGTCCATCAATGGGGAATGGTCCAGTGGGTGACGTATGAGCCAGAACAGATAAACCTGAATGAATACGCGGAAAATGCAGGTTGGGGCCTCAAAATCCAGGAGATCTCAAATATAGAGGAAGCAATTGCGTTGATGGTGGAGTAAATATCTTATCCCATCGCGTGTTCAAAAATTGACGGGCCGGTGGTCCAGCTTGGATACGACACAGGCCTCCGGACGGGCTCTCGGGTGAAAGCCTGTAACACGGGTTCGAATCCCGTCCGGCCCGCCATGTGAATGAGTAAAAAATAAAAAGGCCGAGGAGTTACTGTTCACGGAGTTGAATGCGGTTCAAGATTCAGAAATTTTGGCGCAAGGAGAAAAAAGAGGTCAAGAAAATCGAGGCGCCAAGACCGGAGAAAAAACAGGAAAGGGAGTTTCCGGATATAAGCCCGGCCGAACTGAGGAGGAACGTGGGCAAACATGTGGCCATTGTGGACGGAAAAATAGTCGCCGCAGCTAAGGGAGCCAAACAGACGCTCACGAAGGCGAAGGACAAATATCCGAGCAAAAAGATAACCTTGAGATACGTGGCAAATGAAAAATTGCTCCTTAAGTGCGGATGCCTCAGAAAATAATGCGTTTGTGGACAGTCTATTGCTCCAAGACTAATTTTGCCAGTTGATCCAGGTTGCGTGCACGTTCAACTGAGATGCCAGGGTAATCATGAAGATGCTCCAGTTGGGTAGCGGCTATCACGAAGAGCGAATACTCTCCAGCTTCTCTCACAGTCTGATATTTTTTGATGATCTCCCCTACCGGTTCCAGCACGCCGGTCGAGCTCACGGAGGCGCTGACCACAACATCCTGACGTACGGCGTTCGGCCCACTGTTCTCACTGGCGCGGATCGCCGCCACCATAAGCACGGCCATCGCCGCGCTTGACGACGGTCCCGTGATGAGCGTTTCCGGGGAGATATTTTCCACCGTGATCGTGATGTCCACCTGGCTTAGATCTTTATTTGTCAGGATCTCTGCTGCTTTTTTCGCGTTTACAGCAGCTCTTTGCGTGTCTTCGTTTTCGTATGGTGGGACCGATATTGATAAGTGCCCGCTCCCATTGCGTAGCTCTACCTTGAGCACCGCAAGCCTGCCTTCACCAGTAGTTTTGTCTATTCCGACAATCGTAATCGATCGGGTGTATGCCTCTTCGGGAGAAAGCTGTAGTAACGGCGCCCCCTCAATCCATATGGAAGCGAGGACTGCGCCCAGCAGCGTTCCCAGCACGAATGAGATGGCTATGAATGTGGAGAGAAGTAGATTTTTCCCGCTGCGACTTTTTGAAGTTGTCATGGTGCTCATTGGCTTTTATTTTCTTCATCGTTTATCAAGTTAATATCTTTTTTTGGAGGGATCAAACCGTTCGTTCAGTCAAAACAGTTTTTATCTCTCCAAAAATAAGGTGATTATCGATAGCCCCGTGGGGTAGACCGGCTCTGGGCCGGGCCCAATGGTCAATCCTGGCGGACACTTGTAAGGCCGCAATCTGGATCCGTCGACGGGAGTTCGAATCTCCCCGGGGCTACCACTCTATATTTCAACAACGATCGCTGTGTTGGTGTCGACAACACCTTTTACCTTGTGGATACCTTCCACAACTGTGCTGGTCAGCATGTCCAGACTCGGTGCTTCTACGAGCACTATTATATCGTACGGTCCGGTGACGACGTGTACGGACTTGACCCCTGGTAATTTTTGTATTTCCTTCGCCGCCTCCTTTACCTTTCCAATTGCAGCCGTTATCAAAATGTACGCCTGTGTCATCAGATCCCTCAGCACCCTTCGGCCTCAAAGCTTAAAAATGTGTCTGGGTGGATATCTATCCGCCAGATTCCTTAATGGAGAGCTTTTTGTTCAAGACCAGTTCCGCCGCCCTCACGACCGAACCGTTAGAGCCTATGGCCTTTGCGATCTGGTTTTTGGGCACGTAAACTACGATTTCTCCTTCTTGCTCCTCAATCCTATCTATGGTGACTCCCAGCATCTGCTTGAGTTTCTGTGCAGTTTCTGCTTCCACTCGCTCGCCCTACATCAGATTTAATGACTGATTTTAAAAGGTTTCCGAAAGTTGAGAATTGAGTTGGTACTCAAAATTTATCCTCCAGTTCTTTTCCATGGATTCTATTATCCGATTGTATATCCCTGGGACATGACCTGCTCCAACTACCCCCACCACCTTGAGATCTTCGGAGAGGAGCATGGCTAGTTTTGAGGCCATGTGGGCGTCCCGCTCCTGAATCAGGACCTCATATGAAGTTGGAGAGGCATGCTTGAGTTCCTTCAAAAGGTGTTCGACCACATGTTCCTCTGTGAGTTTATCTAACTCGAAATGTCCACCAATCGGCATGAGGGACACCAGCATCTCTCCAAATAGTCTAAGTTTTTCAAGTAGCCCCATCCGCATCATGAGCCGCTGGAGCGTGATCTCTACGGGCTGGTCTATCAGCTCGACTCTGGCGCCCACTCTTTTGGCGTGTCTGAGGGCAGCCAGCATCTCCTCCCCCGCCGGCATTCCGGTTTGGCGCGAGAACTTTTTCTGGAGCAAATGGAGCATGCTCTCCATGAGAAACGATCTCGGCCTAGCGCGCATGGCGTTGAGCGAGTTCGTCCCGCTTCCTTTCTTGACCAAGGCTGCATATCGGGAGGGACACAGTTCCACGGCCACGACATCCGGCCGCTCTTTCGTAATGACATCTTCCACTTCCCTCACGCTTTTTGGGAGGACGTGAGCTACACCCACAAGAAAAAATTTATCACCGAGTTTTTTGAGCATCTCTGACACCCACGACCTTGTATGCTAGAAGCAGGTCAGTGCCCACCCGTTCGACTTTCGTGAGTCTGACCCTGATCCCGTTTCTGACCTTTGGGAACCCCAATCCTTCGACCAGAGATCTTGCTTTCTTCCCTCCGACTATCCAAGGAGCAATGGTCACACGCACCTCATCCACCAATCCATTTTTTAACATCTCCCAGTTCAGGGTGGATCCTCCCTCCAACAACAATTTTCGAATGCCCATTGAGTAAAGTTCTTTCATGAATTTCGGTAGATCGACTTTCACTCCACCCATTACGACGATTTTTGCCCCCGATGAACGCAGTTTTCTGATTTTTTCTTTTCTCGCCCGGCTGGAAACCGCGAGTATCGTCGGTGCAGATCCGTCCAAGACCTTGGCATGCTGCGGTGTCTTCGCTTCCCCGTCGACGATCACACGGATCGGATTTTTCCCGTGCACCCGCCGCACGGTCAGTGAAGGATCGTCTGCGAGCACCGTGCCGACCCCTACCATGACTGCGTCGACTTCGGACCTAAGCCGGTGAAGACGGTCTAGGTCTTTTTTACATGAAATCTTGCTGTCTCCCCCAGTTGTGGCTATTTTGCCGTCGAGAGTCATGGCGGCGTTTAGTATGACATACGGACGAGTCATCTGGGCGCCCAACGAAATATCGCTCCGGCACACTTAAGTTATTTCCAGAAGGGGCCAGGGCCGGGATTTGAACCCGGGCTGCGGGATATCTGCGAATGCGCATTCGCCACAGTCCCGAATGCTAACCGCTACACCACCCTGGCCACATTCAAAAATTGATGTTGCAATTATTTAGGCTTGTTTGCGGACCTATTCCTCTTCCTCAAGTTCTTCTTCGAGTTTTTCGTTGGTTTCCTCTTCCGATTCCCTGATCGTGTCACGTATGTAATTGCGGACAAGTTTAGAGACACGATCCCGGAGCTCTTGATCTTTTTCAAAGCGTTTGAAGTAGTCGTCCTTCAACCATCCCCAGTTGTCTGGTTTTTTTATCTTGAAAGTTATTTCAACCATTCGACACCACAAAAAACAACAGAAACAGGGGTATGTAAAACTTGTGGTGCGACGGGTACTCACCCCAATAGCTCGCTACGGATCTTACCGTGAATTTTAATTCCAGCCGTTTCCGCTATGGAATCTCAAGCCAACTTTTGGACAGTTGAGGAACTTTAACGCCAGTGGTGCAGGGGGTGGGATTTGAACCCACGAAGGCCTTCGCCACGGGGTCCTAAGCCCCGCACCTTAGACCAGACTTGGCTACCCCTGCGCATAAAATTCGATTTTCTGGAACTTAAGTTAACTTGGTTATCTATCAAAAGATCTCTCAGGAAAAAGCTACCACATCTTTCCAGGTTTGCCCCCGCCCCACGCGTCGCGTTGGGCCATCCGTTCGTAACGCGCTTCTTTTTTCGCTTTTTTGTAGCAGTTTCTACAATAGAACTTCCCCATGGTTCGTTTTGCGCAGCTTTTGTGGATCTCCACATCGCAGGTTGCGCATTTTACGGTTGGGGGTTTCAGAGGTTTTCCGCATGTTGGACAGTCGGTCACGAGGTCACCCAAACCGAAACTATATGGGATGCGAAAGATAAAAATTGTGAGCCAACGTATCTGGGAACAACTCCGTGGCTGACAAGGAAAGACTTATATGGATGTTGAAATTCCTCTTAAAAGGAGGTATGGAATGGGAAACGGAGCAAGTAACCCCATGTTGATACTTGGTGGCATTGGAGCGATCATATGGTTGATCGGAGCGATACTTGCGGTGTTCACAGGGTCCGTTGGGATTATCGTGCTTGGGATCGGAGTTCTCCTAACTTCATTTGCCGGATTTGGATTGTGGCAGAGGACAAAGGATGGATTAGCCATATTTATGTTTATCATGGCTCTAATCGGTGGGATACTGTTGATGGTCGGTGGCGTGCTGGAGGTAGCTGGTGTCGGTGTGAGCATGTTCAATCCTTTTGGCATAGGCATATGGGTGATGGGCGCAGGTCAGGTATTGTTCGCGATCTCCCTGATAACCCTTGGGCTCTTCATGAACAAATCTCAGTTCAGGTTGAAGGCGCAGATGTTTGGGATGGATCTGACACAGCCAGCGATGATAACATCACTAGCAGGGGGATGCGCAGCTCTAGGTGCTGCGATAACCGTAACTGCTCCAGCTGCTTTGTTGCTGGCAATATTGTTCCTCTTGGAGAAATAGCCTCAGATGGGGCAAGTCGCCTAGGATTGGGGATCAAAAGCGATTTGGCCGTCCTAGGTTAGATTGTCTTTCCAGGGTCGATAGGACAGTCACTTGGGTTCATAGAGTTTCTCGCTCAAAGTGGCGAAGAAGTTTCCCCCGACTTGGTATATCTGATGCGATTTTTCGATGTTCATGAATTCGCCATCGAATATTCCATCATCTGCGTATGCCGCTACCACCTCTCCCACAAAAAGGGTGTGGTCTCCTGTAGTGTGTTGAGCCACGAGCCTGCATTCCAGATGCGCCACGCATTCCTTGATTATAGGGGTTTTGACAATTTTGGCCGCTTCAGGTGTTAATCCAAATTCAGAAAATTTATCATGCTGCCTGCCTGAGACCATGCCGCAATTTATCGCTTTGTCCAAGATCTGCAAGGATGGAATATTGACCACAAATTCGTTTGACTTAGAGATGAGTTCGTGGGAATATCGCTTGGGGGCCACGAGGATGCCTACCAGCGGCGGATTGATGGAAAGTGGGACGGACCACGCCACCGTAATTATATTGGGCTTTCCGGTTTCCGGGTCCATACAACTGACCAAGACGACCAGTTTGGGGTATATCATTCTGTATGCCTTGTTAATCGGTGCCTCTTTCTTCATCCCGTCACCACCTGATTTTATGGGATGAGCAGATATTTTTCCCTTGCGAGGGCGTGGTTCGCTCTCCATTCAACGATTGCGTCCAGTTTGATAAACATGAAAACATGCCCCGGTCGGGATTTGAACCCGAGTCACAGCCTTTCTTCACCTGTTGCTCGAAAGGGCTGTATGATTAACCGGCCTACACCACCGGGGCCCAAATACTCTTTTATGTCAGGGATTATTAAATTCGGCTTATTCTCTTGAATCGAATGCCGGAGCGTAGAGGTAGTTTTTATTAATTGTCTTTTCCACCTAATTTCCGAGGATTGGATGCTAAGGGAGGACGAGCAGGGGTTAGGCATAGGTGTTTTGGTTGGATGCGCTACCATCATTTTTGCGATCATAGTGGTAGCGGGTGTTGGAATTTTTCTTCTCCTCAGTGGTGGAGAAGGTGGTACATCGAGTGGCCTGGCCACATATCCTGGAGCTCAGGAGGTCACAGGGATGTCGCCGGAGGATGCTATGATGGTGTCTGGAGGGGAAGTGCCAGAAGGGTGGTCTGGTAAAGTTTACACCACCTCAGATCCGGTTAACACGGTTGCAAGCTGGTACAGGGATCAGATGGGTGGTTGGACGAACGTGGTGGACACAACGATGGATCTTTCACAGCTTGGCATGGGCATGGAAGGAACCGTCGTCACGCTCGCTTACAGCAAGGGGGACGATGGCGTGGTGATTATGATCACCGATGCAGTTCCGGAGTACGACACCCTCATCTCGGTTGCGAGTGGTCCAGCATCTGGACTTGAACTCATATCCTAACAGGGGCATAGTGCTCTATTCTTGGCTGTAAGTTTTGTGTTGAGCCACATCAAATGGTGGGCC
>QMWE01000051.1 GCA_003661465.1 Hadesarchaea archaeon | reverse complement strand
CCTCGCCCTTTCTCAGCCAGTACCGCCGTTTTATCGACATCAAAAAAAGAATACCTCGATAAACTTAAATACGAGGCTGAAGATGGGTTGATGATTTTCATGGGACAACGACCACTAGACGTGCTAAACCGAGCCTTAGGCTCCTCCGTGCTTGTAGGGCTCAAAGGAGGAAGAGAATTTCGTGGAAAGCTCAGCGGCTTTGACGTACACGTGAACATAGTGCTTGAAGAGGCGGAAGAAGTCCAGAGCGGAGAGGCCAGTAAACGTTATGGGACAATGGTCATCAGAGGAGACAGTCTCGTTTTCATTTCCCCGGCTGAGTGAGAAAGATGGTCAAGGGCACTCCCTCGATGGGCAAACGTCATAAGGTAGTACACATTCGCTGCCGACGGTGCGGGAGACGTGCATATCATGCCCAGCGGGGGGTCTGCGCGGCTTGTGGATACGGAAGGTCGCGTCGTATCAAACGTTACAGATGGAAGGTAAAGACTGTCCGTGGATTGAGACTCCGTTAAAGTGTCTTCTTCGGCTTACAAAATCTCTTAAGTCCCCACGTCAATATTTTTCTGGTGGGCCGGTAGATCAGCCTGGAAATGACGGTGGAGTGCCGTCAACAGATTGATCGTCCGCTTGGCATTTGGATATCGGACCAAATTGCGGGAGGTCGCGGGACGGTGCCCGGAACACCGGCATCGCGCGAATTCAAATCCCGCCCGGTCCACCACGTTTCATATCAAACGATTTATACCAACCTGATTAGATTCATCTGGGGCCCGTGGTCTAGTGGTTATGAGGGAGCTGGGGCCAATCCCCTCCTTAACAAACGTCGCCTTGACATGGCGAAGTTCGAGGGTTCGAATCCCTCCGGGCCCACCACCTATTTTTATTTGTCCCAGCTAGTCTTGGATGATGAAGCTCATCATCGCCTCAACCGAGGACCCTGCTGCCGAGAACATCTCCGCTCGTTTGTTAGAGTTTTACGATTTTGAAAAGTATCCAGACACGCCAGATTCTTACGTCTGCGGTCAAACAATGTTAGTCAAAATGGCGGGCGATGTGACTCAAATTACCTCTCTGCCAACCGACGCAGATGAGGTCATGGTGGCATCTAGACACGTAAGCGAGTCTGGCAAGCCATCGCTTACCGTGCACGTGCCGGGAGAGCTCAAGAAACTTGAGCTAGCGATAGCTTCTCCCTCCACCGTAAAGTCAGCACTTCGAGCATTGACCAAAGCACGCGACGAGATCGGACTTCCCCATGAGGTTTCTCTCGAGGCCACGCACCACGGCCCCACAAAACTCGGTGTTCCGATCACCTTCGTTGAAATAGGTGGCACCGCAAGTGAATGGAAGAACGAGAAGGCTGGCGAAGCCGTGGCTCGGGCGATGATGGAGGCCGCGAACTCGCATGGAATGTATACAAATGCTGTGGGGTTTGGAGGACCGCACTACGCACCTCAACACACAAAAATCGTCCTCTCTACGGATATCGCCGTGGGACACGTTCTCCCGAAATATTCCAATTTCGACGAAAGACTGATCGAACAAGCCGTTCTTCGAACGGCCGGAGATGTGACGCTGTTCCTGCTGGATTGGAAAGGAATGAACAAATATCAGCGGGAGGTCTGCTTGAAAGTCGCCAAGGAACTAGGCATAAAAACCGCACGCGTCGGGAAAATTTTACACGAGAACCCGGAAACTTTATGAAAACGTTTCCATTTTTCCGGTGCGAAACCTAAAATGTCGCCGAAAAAAAGAGCGAATGCCCAAAAACAAGACGGAAAACTTATATGGGCTCGAAAGAAATTCACCACAAGACGACGGAAAGGGATCTGATTGAGAAAGGCCGAAAATGCCATGTTTACTCCCGAAACAGGTTTTGCGTTGGCAAAAGCGGGGATCGGAGCCCAAGGAGTGGAGGCACCGTCCACCAAGGCTCCCAAGGATGATAACCTGGAGCAGGTGTTACAACAGGCAAAGGCCAGAATAGTCGTCGTCGGCTGTGGTGGTGCCGGTGGGAACACGATCTCCCGGATAATGGCCTCGGGGATACATGGATGCGAAACCATCGCAGTCAACACAGACGCCCAGGATCTTTTGTATACGAGAGCGAACAGGAAAATCCTGATCGGAAAGGACACCACGGGAGGACTGGGTGCTGGCAACGATCCGGCGAAAGGAGAAAATGCTGCCAGAGAAGATGAGCCGGTGATAAAAGACAACATCTATGGGATGGATCTTGTTTTCATAACGTGCGGCCTCGGAGGAGGAACCGGGACCGGAGCATCTCCAGTGGTCGGGGAAATAGCAAAAAAGCTCGGCGCGTTGACGGTGGGCGTCGTCACCCTGCCCTTTTCAGTTGAAGGGACCAGACGAAGGAAGAACGCAGAACAAGGGCTTGAACGACTTCGAGCTGTCACCGATACCGTGATAGTGATACCAAATGATAAGCTGCTCCAGCTCGCCCCGGACCTTCCGATAGGTGCCGCATTCAAGGTTTCCGACCAATTGTTGATGGACGCGATAAAGGGGATAACGGAGATGATAACCAAACCAGGATTGGTCAACCTGGACTTCGCCGATGTCCGTACGGTGCTTCAGGATGGAGGAGTGGCGATGATAGGTATTGGAGAATCCGATACCTCCAACCGTGCCGAGGAGGCCGTGGAGGAGGCCCTCAACAGTCCGCTGTTGGACGTCGATATAACGGGCGCAAAGGGTGCCATCGTTAACGTCACAGGCAGTCCGGACATGAGACTGGATGAGATAAATAAGATCATCGCTCGGGTCTCAGAGGCCCTAGATACAGAAGCCAACATAATATGGGGCGCGCTGTACTCTGAGGAGATGAAAAACGCCATCAAGGTCATGGTGATAATCTCGGGTGTTCGCTCCCCCTACGTCCTGGGTCTCGGAACGCCTCGCAGAAAGGGGGAGCCAATAGACCTCGGGCTGGAGTCTCTTTAAATGAGAAGGTTTCTCCAGAACTGCAAGCGCACGTTACAAGTTGCGAAAAAGCCTGAAAAGGATGAGTATTTCCAAGTGACCAAGATCACGGGACTGGGCATTTTGCTTATAGGGTTTGTTGGTTTTATTATAATGTTCATAAGTACCATCCTTCAGAAGGGTATCTGAGGTGTGCCAATGGAGGAAGAAGTTCAGAAGCCAGAGATCTTCGCAATTAGGACCACGATAGGCCAAGAGAAAAACACGGCGGATATGATCGCAAGTAGGGCCGAAACCTTTCACCTGCCGATAAAGTCTGTCTTGGCGCCTCCCGGCATACGGGGCTATGTATTCGTGGAAGCCGTGGGAAAATCCAGCGTGGAACAGGCACGCATGGGGATAAAGCATGCCAAAGGCATGGTGGGGGGGCGAATCCCGATAGAGGAGATAGAACAGTTTTTGGTCCCGAAACCGTCTATCACCGGGATGGAGGTAGGAGACGTGGTGGAGATGGTCTCCGGACCGTTCAGAGGAGAACGTGCTAGAATAATAAAGCTGGACGAGGGGAAAGAGGAGCTCACGGTTGAGCTCTTTGAAGCAACGGTCCCGATCCCGGTGACCGTGAGGGGGGACGCCGTCAAGGTCATCCAGAAAAAGGAGGAGGTAAAATGAAAGCAGCAGAGGTCAGACCGGATATGCGGCGCATTGAGCTTGAACTGAAAGTCCTGGAGGTCGAGGAACCACGTACCTACATTCGCAGAGATGGAAAGGAGGGAAGGGTGACCACCGCCCTAGCCGAAGACGAGAGCGGAAAAATAAAAATCTCTCTATGGGACACTGACATCGACCGCGTGAAGTCAGGGGATCATATCAAGATCACGAACGGATACGCGAGGCTTTTCCGCAACGAGGTTCACGTCAGCGCTGGTATATACGGTAAACTTGAAGTTTTGGGCAAGTAGGCCTTCCACCGTAGCTCTTTTTAGCGTATGTAGCCTACCTTTGAGGGAACTGTGGGGTCTAATATCGAGGTGCTGGAAATGAAGTCCAAGATCAAGGTACTTGTCGAGGGAGGAAAAGCCTCAGCTGGACCACCATTAGGACCCGCCCTCGGCCCTCTTGGGGTAAACATCGGTAAGGTCGTCGCAAAAATCAACGAAAAGACAGCTTCCTTTTCTGGAATGAAAGTTCCCGTAACGGTGGTAGTGGACAAAAACAAACAATTTGAGGTTGAGGTCGGATCCCCCCCAGTTTCCGCACTTATCAAGAAGGAACTCGGGCTCGAAAAGGGAGCCAAGACCTCCGGCACCGAGGTGGTGGGAAACCTAGATCTTTCCCAAGTAACGAAAATAGCAAAGATGAAGTCCGGAACCACCATGGCTAAAACTCTCAAAGCAGCGGTTATGGAGGTCCTCGGAACGTGCCTCAGTCTTGGGGTTACGGTCAATGGAAAGGACGCAAGAGAGGTTCAAAAGGAGATCGCTGAAGGAAAGCACGATGAGGAGTTGAAGAAGGATGCCGGCAACAACTGAAAAGATTGTGGATGCGATAAAGCGGGCTAGGGGAGCTAGCCCCAAGCGAAATTTCGTTCAAAGCATAGATATGTCCATCGTCCTGAAAGGCATAGATCCAAAAAAACCAGAAGGACGTATCACGGAAGACATCGTTCTGCCGAACCAGTTTGGAGAACCGAAAAAAGTTTTGGTGTTCGCAGAGAGCGAGCTGGCGCGCCGTGCGCGGGAATCTGGAGCAGATATGGTACTCAGTAGGAGAGATGTGGAGGAGCTCGGTCAAGACCGGAAACGTGCGAGAAAACTAGCTTCGAAATTCGATTTTAGCATCGCACAGGCCGATCTGATGGTACTGATCGGAAAGGCCCTTGGACCGGTTCTCGGACCAAAAGGAAAGATGCCAAAACCAGTTCCTCCAACCATCAACCCTGGTCCGATAATCCAGCGTCTGAAGCAGACACTGCGTTTGATCGTAAAGGACCAGCCCGTCGTTCACGTGAAGATCGGGATGGAGAACATGGACGATGATCAGCTGGCCGCGAACGCCAGAGCGGTTCTCGAGGCGATCGAACACAGACTGGCTGACCGTGGTGGAAGCATTCAGACGATCATGTTCAAAACCACCATGGGAAAACCAGCCAAGGTGGAGGTGTAGAGGTCATGGATGGGACAAAAGCTGTGCGGGCGGCACCCTGGAAACGGGAGGTCGTTGGCGAACTTTCCGGACTTTTGGAGCGTTATCCAGTCGTGGGCGTGCTCGACATCTCAAATCTCCCGGCAAGGCAATTCCAGCAGATTCGACAGAAGTTGAGAGGAGAAGCAGAAATCGTCGTCGCCAAGAACACGCTGATCGAACTCGCGCTTCAAAAAGCGTCGGAGCGAGATAAAAAACTGGGGGAGATGATCAAGTATCTCGGCGGACAATCGGCGTTGATCTTCTCCAAGTTAAATCCCTTCAAACTAAACAAGGTCCTCCGGGAAAACAGGATCAACGCGCCAGCAAAACCAGGTTCCAAGTCGGTCAAGGATGTCGTGATCCCCGCGGGTGAAACCGAGTTCGCACCTGGACCGGTCGTGGCTGAACTTCAACGTGTTGGGATCAAGGCCAAGATACAGGCGGGCAAGGTCGTCATCATGGAGGACTGCCCTCTCCTGAAGGAAGGAGATGTGATAACGAAGGAGATTTCAGATGTCCTGGCAAAGTTTGGGATACTACCGCTCGAACTCGGGTTGAAGCTGAGGGCAGCCTACGAGACTGGCATGATATTCGCGGGAGAGGTCCTGGAGTATGACGAACGGAAGGCGATCGAACACGTCAGACTTGCGTGGACTAATGCATTCAACCTCGCGATAAATGCGGACTACCCGACCTCTGCCACCGTTGGAATAACGCTCTCCAAAGCGGCTTCCGCAGCACAAAATCTGGCGCTGAATGCCTGCCTCCCGGTGACACGGATCATGCCGATGCTGTTGTCCAAAGCCAGCGCGGAAATGCTTGGTCTCTCCGCAGCCCTGGGTGCCAAAGATAAACGTTCGCTGGACAAAGAACTCATGGAAATGCTCGGAATCACTCCCGAGGAGGCCAAGTCGGAGGAAAAACCTCCAGAAGAAAAGCCTAAAGAGGGGGAGAAATAAGGGTTTAGAGACTCAAGCGATCATGATCGGAGGTGTGGAAAAATGGAATATGTATACGCCGCACTGATGCTGCATTCGGCCGGAAAGAAAGTGGACGAATCGGGACTACTCAACGTGCTGAAAGCCAGCGGGATACAGGTGGATGAGGCTAGAGTCAAGGCATTGGTGGCAGCGCTCGAAGGAGTCAACATCGATGAAGCTATCAAGAGTGCGGCCGTGCCAACCGTGGCGGCGGCTCCAGCGGCGACTCCGGCAAAGCCAGAGGAAAAGAAGGAAGAGAAAAAAGAAGAGGAGAAGAAGGAAGAAGAGGCTCTGGCCGGGCTCGGCGCGTTGTTCGGGTAGAGTCAAAATTTATTCCCGGGTCTGTTGGGCGAGAGCGGCTCTATCAGTATTAATTTCACGTATGAACCAAAATTTAAGTACTTCCTGAAAAAGAATTGTATCATAGATTAGAATGAAAATCCGAGCCAAGATAGCTGCGCTATTTGTCATGGCTGGGGTTATTTTAGCCGCCACGTGGACATTTTTGGTTCGTGAACAGCCAGCTGAAATCCCCCCATCAGATTTTCCCTCGGAAGTCACCTATGCTGGGATGGGGGCGAAGAGTGCATTTGCGTTTTTTTACGAGCCCGAGGACGTTTCTGTTGAGCCAAATGTAGCACCGTATGCACTACCCCTCGACCTAGCCACGGTATCAAATTTTGATGAGGTAAACTCCATACTTGGATTGAGTGTGAACCAAAGAAATTTACTAAGCGTAAATGGATTTGTCGTCGTACCTTGGGGACAGGATAACGACGTGGTTATAGTGTACAATCGCCTCAAGAGTGAAAATATCCCAATATTCGTCACCAGCGACACGTTACTTCATTTGTATCACATACAGTT
>QMWE01000050.1 GCA_003661465.1 Hadesarchaea archaeon | reverse complement strand
GATGGTGACCAGCGCCAAAAACGAAGTGTATTTGGAGACCTCCCCTCCGAGTTCAACTTCAACAACGCCTCGTCGATTGCCATGCTCATAAAGGCATCGTCGACCCGTAGAGGCAATATCCTCCATCTTTTCATTTACCCGCCGCCTGTAAGATGGCTTTGACCCAATGTTCTGGTTCCAGCATTGGCGTTTTCGTGCCGGTTGAGGTGTAAAATTTTTTCACGATTGCTTTCAGATCTTTTTCATCGACTCCTGCTCCTTTTAAGGATTCTTCGAGTTTTTCGATCGATTCTTCTGGATACATGAAAAAATCACCACTAAATGATATTTGAGATATTCTTCCATTGGTAAGCTCAAGTTCAACTTTGATCACACCTTTTGGAGCCTTGAACTCTGCAAATTTCATCGTCATTTTATTTCTACCTGACCCTCGAGTCGAATCCCTGTGACAAAACCTCCAGCCAGGCTTTCACCATCTCTTCGCTCAAATCGCACAGGAGTACTTTTTTTAGTGATTTTGACTCCGGCGCAAAATCTTTTAATGCACAAATCATGGCCTCTGCTGCTGTCTTCGGAGAAATTCCGCCAACCCCAGTACCCATACCTGGAAGCACAAGACTTTTTGCCCCAACCTCATCGGCGGTCTTCAACGCAGAAAACGTTGCTTGGTACACTTTTTCACTAGTCGTGCGCATTGCCGGACGTTCCATTGTCGGTGCATGTATCACCCACCTGGCATTTAGTCTTCCAGCACTCGTTGCCACCGACGTCCCCACCGGAACCGGAGCGTGCTTTAAAGCTTCTCGCTCGATCTCTTCACCTCCCGCTCGTTTTAGCGCTCCAGCTGCTCCGCCGCCCATGTACATCAGACTGTTGGCTGGATTGCAGATAGCGTCCGCGACCTGTTTTGTGAGGTCTCCCTGTTCCACCTCGACATCCACATCAGCAAACCTCTTCATGCTCAACCCAACAAATTTTTGTGCTCTTGCCTAAAATAGCCTCGTCAAATATCGAACGCAATAGTGAATGTTTTATCGACATTGTCAAAAGTTGATTGGGGCAAACATGAAATCAACCATCAGGACCGTCGTGTTTGATTTTTTATTCGGCGGTTTGCTTGTGGCCGGTGCCCTGCTCGTGGCATCGATGCTCGGCCCAACTGCAGGTGGAATACTGGCTGGCGCCCCAATCAGGACAAGTGGAGTGGTATTTTTGCAGTACTTACACAATGGACTCGAATCTGCTGCTGAGATGACACGTGGGATAATGCTCGCAATGATATCAAATGTGTTCTTTGCTGTCACGCTGTACGTCACACTTCCAAAGTTTGGGATCGCCGTTGGATTTCTAGCAGCAGGGGTCGTGTTCGTGCTCTCCGTGCTGGTGCTCTCGTATCTAATCCCATAGGTTTACGATATGTCAAACACGCCTTCCAGTTAGTGCGCGAATCAAACGTTCGGCCGTTTCCCCTATTTCCCGATCTTCCCATGGGACGTAGGGCAGATCGGTCTCGCCTGTAATCACCTTGGCGAGTTCATTTATAGCAATAGACGCCTCACATTCAGGGTCATACACGACAACCGGTACTCCTTCCCTTTCCGCCTCCTGGACCTTTGGATCTTCTGGGATATCCGCGATCACTGGCATTGAACCAAGTGCCCGGTTCATGAATTGCTCCACCTCGTCAACCAAAAGATCAGCGGCCTTTCCAGTGCGGTTCACGATCAACCCCCTGGTCCAGGAGCCAAGGACATTCGCAACACGAATTGTTTTGTATACATCCACCAAACTCGGATAAGTTGGATTGCACACAGGGAGCATTTCCCTGGCCGCTGCAATGGATATTAACGTGGTTTCAGCCATCCCGGCTGGTGCATCTATCAACAGGATTTCAGTTTGCCCTAGGATTTCATTTACCACTTCCTCAACGCGTTCTCTTTTAATTTTGGAAAGCGTTTCGTGAACTTCTTCAAAACGAAATCCACACGGAAGGACTTTTATCCCATAATTGGTATACATCGCCTGATCTACGCTTGCGTTCCCTAGGAGGACATCGAAAAAGTTTATCTCACACTTAGTCATCCCCATCACTATGTTGAGATTGGCCATGGCGATATCACCGTCTAAGATGGTAACCTTTTTGTCCAATGCCCCAAGCGCCACCCCGAGGTTCGCCGTGATAGTGGTTTTTCCGGTCCCACCCTTCCCCGATGTGACCGACATTGAACGCGGTTTTACCCTCAATTTACCAACCCTCAAACTTTGATAACCTTCACTTAAAAAAATGATATCACGTTCTTCCCACGCCAGAATTAAACTACATTGGGGCTCCAAGATCTGGTGTCCGAGTGTTTCTCAAGGTATTTACGAACAGGTGCCAACACATCGACAAGCGCTTCTGCGACGGACATTTTTAGGTCTGCCGGGTGAAGTTCTCCTGCCATGTAAATTTTCTTTAATTCCTCTGCATTTGTGAGCTCAAACGATCCCCCGTAGCGAGCCTGTCTTTTTATTTCTAGTTTTCCTTGTGATGGCAACACCACGTGTTCCGCATACTCAATAATTGGATTACCAACGACCTGTCTTGGTGGACAAAATGCTTTCATCACCTTTTTCTTTATGACAGATGGTTCATCGTCTACTGCTATGAAATTATCTTTACTGGATGACATCTTTGCCGAACCGTCGGTCCCATGCAAAAGTGGCACGTGCACACAGACGGGCTTCTTGTGTCCAAGTACCGGCAATTTTTCACGTGCAATCATATGGACTTTTCGCTGATCATTTCCACCGACAGCCACGTCGACTCCAAGTCGGGCCATGTCTACGGCCTGCATTATTGGATAGAGTGCTTGTGCAACATCTGGATCGTCTGCGCGTCTGGCTATTTCTGCCATGGACCGTCTAGCACGTAACAATGTGGTCTCTGTAGCCATCCGAAGCACATCTATAATGAAATCGGGATCAAATTGAAAACTGGAACCCAACAGAAATTCTGTCCTTCTCGCATCAAGACCTAATGCTATAAAACAATGCTTGTTGTACTCAGCGACCATTCTTATGTCTTCCAAAGTTCCCTTGTGGTTTAGATACGCATGTAGGTCAGCGAGCAACACTATGCACCGAGCTCCAGCACGCTGTAAATCCATCAACTTTCTGATGGTCAAAAAATGCCCGAAGTGAATTTTACCCGATGGCTCATAGCCACAATAGGCGACGAACCTTCCTTTTTTCAATAGTTCCCGCAGTTCGGCCTCCGTGATGATCTCCGATGTTCCACGTGCGACCAGGTCAAAAGTACTGTTCGTTCCACCACTCTCACTGAAGGTATTCTCTGCGGGCTAAAAGCCTTTATCGGGTTTACTCGGCACCAACTCCCCACGCCCTTATTTTCCACTCCAAAACCCGTTTTTTCCACACATCAAACCGTTTTGATTTTTCTGATCTAAGTTTTCCATCCAAAAACCCCACCAACCTAAGAAGTTCACTTTTTTTTCTTATCTCTAATTGAAAAATGTCGTTATAATGTCTTATTTTCCCCATTCCAAGTGTATTTTTGACTATTTCTAGTGGAGATCTGTCTCTTGAAACCACGTAAAATGCAGGGTTATTATATGTATATTTTTTGACCCCATTCTTTGTTTTTTTGAGAATCTTAATCTTATTTACAGTAAACGCGCCTTTATTTTCGATAAAACCTACAACCCAACCTTTATCGAACTCTGTTGGCATCATGTTTATTATATAAATACAACATAAAAGTGTTTAATTATGTAGTATGCATCTCCAGTGGAAACAAAGGGGTCCCCCGATCATCGTAGCTTCCGATATACAAACAATAAAAAAATTGTGTTTTTAATAAAAATAAAGTTAGATGAGCTATTTTTTCGTGTAAAATGTAAAATAAATTTATATTTTGTTTGAAATAAGGAAAATTCTCCGTTTGAACTACAAAAAAACGAAAAATAAATCTTTGACGAAAAACAGCTTCCGGTGACCCCCCTCCCAAAAATCCGCTTAAATAACTAGTATGAGAGTCCACTCGGAGGAACAATGTATTATAACCGTATCGACGTTAAACGGACGATCTTGAGCTTCGCGAATCCCTGTGGAAGCAATGAATTTAGAGAGTGTGCTATTTTTAACAAACACATCAAGAGCTTACAGCGTTATGTGAATAACTGTGATGAAAAATATCCAATTATTTTGAATACACCTTCTGCCATAACCCACGCAGTTAGCCAGGGGGCCTCAGCATTTTACTGTTCGTATTGGCGGTATGATGGGTTGGATTTCGACAAACCAATAGGAAGAGACCTAGTTTGGACGTTAAGGACAAAGCATGGAGGACTTGGGTTCGTTAAACATATCGCAGCTTTGGTGGTAAAGGCGTTTGAGGACATTGGGATCGTTCCATGGGTAAAATATTCTGGAGACCTAGGATTCGATCTTATCATCCCACTTGACACGATCCCTCATGAACTCTGGATGGGACAACTGGATGTTCTAGATGATTTACAGAAGGAGCTAACAGATTCAATTGTGAGCCAGATGTACAAATACTCTCACAACATTGAGATAAAAAACAAAGGTGCATCGATCGAAATCATACAGGAAGGAAAAACCTGCCTCCTCTCCGAACTTCGGGCTAGGCGAGGCCTGCTACTAGCGCCAATGAGCCTAAATCCCGAAACAGGATTGGTTTCGGTCCCAGTGGATCCAAAGCGAATAAATTCATTTTCCATACTGGACGCCAGTCCAAGCAACGTGAAGTCATTTGACTGGGAATTTGGATCAGCGCCCATGAGTGCTCAAATAGGATATCCCCATTCATGGCGCATCAGACCGCTGGAGGCTAAACCAGCAGAAGTATAAGATGTGAATGAATTTTATAAAGTGAAGGAAAATGATCACAATTGGGATGCTGATGAAAAAACAAGAAAAATGTCCTCATTGTGGTTCGTGGATCCCACGTTCTGAACTAGTGTTAATTGCTCCAGGGAAAGTGTGGGACACAGTACTGTGTCCACAATGCAAAAAACAATTTGGAATTGTTGTAGACACAAAAGAGATGAATAATTTTTTTGGGAGGGCAGTGCATTAATCTTCGTGCAAAGTTATGGACAAACGTTTGATAGCTGAAATTAATAAAGTGAAGAAAAGCGACGTAGGCACACTTGTGAAACAAAGAACCCAAGAGTTCATGGATCTGGGGAGGGGAGACAACAAGGAGTGGTTTTCAGAGCTTTCGTTTTGTATACTTACAGCAAATTCTACCGCAAGACTTGGAATGAAAATCCAACATGAGTTGGGTGCAGATGGATTTCTAAGGTTACCAGTTGAGGAACTGGAGAGGAAGCTTAGGCTGGCCGGGCATAGATTTCCCAACACTAGAGCACAGTTTATAATGGAAGCCCGGAAGTTTTACAACATCAAGGATATCCTAATGAAATTCGAGAAAACAGATGAGAAGAGAGAGTGGTTAGTAAGGAGTATAAGAGGAATAGGATGGAAAGAAGCGAGTCATTTTCTTAGGAACGTGGGATTTAGCGATGTGGCGATATTGGATAGACACGTACTGAGGATGATGTATGCGTATGGGTTAGTTGATAGGATCCCCAAGGCCCTTACCCGCAGACGATATCTTGATCTCGAAAGAAGGCTTGTCGATATAGCAAACAAGGTTGGGGTTCCAGTGGGCGAGCTGGACTTGTATATCTGGTTTTTGAGTACAGGAGAGGTTCTAAAATAATTCACTCAAAAGTTTTGGGAATAAGATGTGTGCCATCACAACTCGCTCCAGTCGTTAGCCACTTCAGACCTTCTCTGCAGGAGGCAAAGGTGATACTATTTTTGTCACAGGCCTTTTTGACACGACTTAATAAAGTAATTCTAAATGTCTTTGGCAGGTACCAACTGTTATGATGTAATTTTCCCTCGACAAAGTATAGATGGTGAAGTTTGGAAGCAACTTCTGGAAAAACATTTTTTACCCGATTCCAGCTATCAGCTCGCGGTTTAAACGTGGATGATGTAACGTGAGCAGCACCATGTGCGGCCATAGCATCCACAACTTGTTCAATTTCAGAATCGTTTAACCCAGGAATTATTGGATCCAAACGTGAGGTAACGGGAATACCTGCGTCAGAAAGCTTTTTCATGGCTTTAAGTCTTCTGTCGGGCGGAGGGGCGTTGGGCTCCAACATGCTGCTAAGCTTTTTATCTAGGGTCGTCACGGTGAAGCTCACCGTGCATCTCATTTTTGAAAGTAAATCGATATCGCGGACAACAAGATCAGATTTCGTCATGATCTGCACAGGGAAACGTTCGCGTAAGAACACTTCGAGGCATGACCTAGTTAATTTGAAGTTAGATTCTATAGGAGGGTATGGGTCGCTGCTGTTTGACATGCTTATGACATGACTGTGATCTATTCGTTTGAGGTCACGTTTCATCCTTGAAAGCAAATTTTCTTTTGGCCTGCACTCAAAAGCACGTGGTATATATGAAGTGATGTAGCAATAAACGCATTGATAACAGCAACCCGTGTACGGATTAAGCCCAAATTTTTTCGGGCATGTACAAAGTGGATCATTCCAAGGATCGAACTCTCGTATGACTTCCAAGCTAGCACCGTTTTATCTTCCTCTGCGTTTTTTCTTTTTCAAACGCTTGGCTATGTCACTTGGCGAAAAAAAACGTTGGTGAATCATTGTTAACTTTCGTTTGTAGTTGGGTTTTCTCCGTCTCGGCATAAGACCCAAAAAAAGTCAGTTTTATGACCATTTAAAATGTAACCCCCTCCCCTCGCGCGCAAGGGGCTTCCGCTTTTCCTTCACGTTACGTCCTCACCGCCTCTGCTCGGAGCGCGTTTCGCGGAAGCTTTTCCTTTTTGAGCATTACAGCTCCCGCTCCCGCCTACCGGACTCGATCCCATCTCTCTTGGCAGTTGCGGAAGTCTTGGTCTCCACAGGCGTAAGCGACTTTCCCCCGGCTCTCGCAGGGGGACTTCCCACTGACAAAGTTAAACAAAGTAAAATG
>QMWE01000049.1 GCA_003661465.1 Hadesarchaea archaeon | reverse complement strand
CTATCGTCGCTCACCGTCGTTGTAGCAATCTTCACGTTCACGCGGGGCTTGGACCCGGACAACCTCACGGCGCCGTTGATGGCGACCGTAGGTGATTTCGTGACCACTCTGTGCATTTTCCTAGCGGTGAGCCTGGTGATATGAATGGTCGCCTACCGTATCAAACGCATAGTGCTCGAAAGCTTGCCCGTCCTCACCGCCGCAATCATCATAGCGTTGGCCGCAGGATACATCCTGAACTCCAGCGTGGCAGAAGTATCCGAGATTCCATTGATCTTGATGATGATACCTCTGATAAACGGGATCGGGGGAAACCTCGGTAGCATCCTGGGGGCCAGGCTCACCTCCGCCCTCCATATCGGCACGCTGAAACCAAGACTGAGAGGTCAGCAAGTACTGAAGGGAAACGTGGAGGCCACCGTCATAACAAGCTTTGCCATCTATGCCGTCCTGGGGGCCATCGTCTTGGCGATATCCAGCGCGACCGGCATAACCATGGCTCGCTCACTTTCCCTCACGCTGGCATTTTTCATCGCCGGGATAACCCTGAGCGTTTTGACCATCTTCATAACCACGGCTGCGGCTTTCGTGTCGTTCAAGGGAGGGCTGGACCCGGACAACGTGGTGATTCCCATACTGACATCGATAGGTGACGTGCTGGGCGTAACCTGTTTAATGCTGGCGATAAAAATAGTAGGAGTGTGACAAGATGGTGGAAGTATTCAAACCAAAAAGCGTGCGGGAACTCCTCACGGAGATGAAAAACGTATCGGACCTCATGATAGATCTGGCCTATGCGTCTGTACTGTTGAAAAACAGGGAATTGGCAGAGCGCGTGCATGAACTGGAAGCCAAAATGGACGAGCTGATGTATCAAATCAGGACGATAGCCGCAGTCGTGACGCGGAATGTCCACGAGGCCAGAAAGATAACCGGCATCCTCCAGGTGGCGAGCGCCGCGGAATCCATATCAAACGCAACTGGAGACATCGCCGATCTGGTCAGGAGCAGGGCCAGGATACATCCGGTGGTCCAAGACGCCTTCAGGGTCTCGGATGAAAAGATCGCCAGCATCAAGATTAGGAATATCTCTACCATCAGGGACAAAAAATTGTGTGATCTTAAACTGGCTTCCAGCATAGGAGTCTCCGTCCTCGCCATAAAGCGCAGAGGAGAGTGGATCATTCCGGTCACGCGTGAATCTTTTGTCCTCTCGGGAGACACCTTGATCGTCAAGGGGCCCCCTGATGGCATCACGATGCTATGTGGGATGGCCGGTCCCTCCAAGGAAAGCTGGACCCCGAGAGATGGATTGCCTTCGATCAGAAAATGTTTAGCCGAAATGCGGGACCTCAGCAGTTTGATGGTGGATATGGGGTACTCATCCATACTTTTCGGTTCACGCGAGATCGCTGAGGAAGTCAGGGAGATAAACGAAAAATTCGAAAAACTCAGCTCAAGGCTCTGGATATCCGTCCTAAGGGCCGCGAGACACGAAAAAGATGTCATCACGCTGAGCAACCTCCTGCGGGTGGTCAGAGCCATAGAGCAGATCTCCAACGCGGCCAATTCAATTGTCGATGTGGTGCTCCGCGGCGTTGAGTTGCACCCGGTCTTCGTTCAGGCCTTAGCCGAGGCCGACGAGCAGATCGGCAGGGAAACCGTTTCTGAGAGATCAAAGTTCGTGGGCAGATCTCTGAAGGAACTGAACCTCTGGACAACGATGGGGGCCTATGTGCTGATGATAAAACGCGGGAAACGGTACATCTTCGACCCGCCCCGCCGTACCAGGATCCGGGCCGGAGATCTGCTGATAGTCAGAGGAAGCGGGGGAGGGGTTGGAATGGTGAAAAAGATGGCGAGGGGGAGCTGATTGAGGATCATATGGTGCAAAGACCTGGAAGACATCGCGAACATCGCCCGAGGGCAAGGGTGGATGTTCCATCTCGAGTCCGGAAGCAAGCACTATTATTACGTCTATGCTGGAAGCGAGCACGAGCTTCTCTGCCTCAGCGTCGGCACGGATGAACCGGTGAATGCAAAATATATTTCAATCGACGATGACGGAAAACTGAAACTCTCCCAAACCCCAATACTTCCCACCTGCGCCAGGATCATAAACGTCGATAAGGACGAAGGGTTTGAAGAGGCGCTCAGAAAATCATCTGGCCAGGGATAAAAGGGCTATCCGTTCCATGATCAATTTCTCAAGGGGAGCGATTTTGAGTTCCTCTCGAGATATGGAAAACACTTCCTTCAGCACGGACACCTTATCACGCGTGAGTTCGAGGACCGTGTCATCGGGTTTCACGTTCAGATCGTGGAATATCCTGCTAACTGCAGACCTCACCTGCCGAGATGCGTCTCCGACCACGATAAACGCCAAATTCATTTTTCCCTTGTGGATGCCTACTTTTTTGAAAGCGCGCGCGATCTGACGCTCGGCCGCTACCCAACACGCCAACTCGATCCCCAAATGATCCGCGAAATTGTGCCCAGTGGACGATGCCACAAGGGCCAGACGGGCGGCATGCACGAGATGCCCCACTCCCGCTATCTTAGAAGCGTCGAAGACTTGACTGATGGTTCCCTCCTCACGATCAGCCGCACCCAACGCACGGAGAAATTCCGCGGTGTTTTCTATAGTAGCATTTCCCCCCGCCAGCCCGATAGTTCGCTCGCCAAACGGTCCCCTGAGCGAAAATATCCTCACTTTCCGCGCAACGCTCATAAGGTCCACCTGCAGATACTCTCATGAGACAAATGAAGCCCACTGCTTATAAGTTGAAGATAGAGGACCTCGTGCGAGGACGGTATGTACGCTCAGCCGATGGGAGCGAGCCACCTCACCTCCTGACCCCATGGAATCAGCGCGTTACGCGGGCGAGAATAATGGGGACGGTGATTGACAAATTCGTCAGGGAGGATCAAACCTATGCCGCCCTCCGAGTCGATGACGGGAGCGAAACCATCAGCGTGCGGGCGTGGAGGGAAGACGTGCCCGGTCTCGATAAAATAGGTGTGGGCTCGACGATCGACATCATCGGACGTGTCAGGGAATTCGAGGGGGAGATCTATCTGGTTCCGGAATTGGTCATACCGGTTGAGGACCATAACTGGGAGCTTGTCAGAGAACTCGAGATAATAGAATCCAGAAGAAAAGCGTTGGCGGATGGTATCTGGCCGAGGCCCGCGTCCTCGGAAAAACTTGAATCCTCCACACCGAGCACAGGGGCGCAGACGACCGTCCACCCTGAATATCTGGATGAAGAACCCCCGCTGCCTCAAATCCCCGATGAGACCAAAAAGAAAATTTTTTTGGCTTTGGAGAAGCTGGACAGGGGGGGTGGTGCTACCGTATCCGAGATATCTCGCGAACTAAACTTGCCACCCCAGCAAGTGGAGGAAGCCATGCGCGTGTTTCTGGTGAAGGGAGACATATTTGAACCCACAGCCGGAAAGTTTAAACTGACGAGGTGAGCGGATGACGGAGAATTATGAAGAACTTTTAGACCGGGCGCTGGAGCAAATCCCCAAGACGATCTCCGAGAGTTCCCGCTTTCAAATTCCCGAAGCTGAGGTGACCACGATCGGAAATCGCACGATCATCAAAAACCTGAAAAACATCGCCACCACCCTCAACCGTGAGCCCAGCCACCTCATGAAATACCTCCTAAGGGAGCTAGGAGCCGCAGGGGACATGCACGGGGCCCAAGCCGTCTTCCAGGGAAAATTCTCGAAGAATACCGTGGATGAACGGATCCGTCGGTACGCAGAGGAGTTCGTGCTCTGTCGGGAGTGCGGAAAGCCGGATACCAAGCTGGAGCGGAAGGAACGCATCTACATACTCAGGTGTGAGGCCTGCGGAGCCCGAACTTCCGTCCGGGGAATATGATGCTGCTCCTCAAGATACTCCGCACCTCTGGCGAGAATATCGTGATCATCTGTGACAGAGAACTCCTGGGGCAGACGCTCAAGGAAGGAGATCTCAAGTTGGAGGTCAAGGAATCATTTTACGGAGGAAGGGAAGCAAGCGTGGAGGAGTGCCTCAGAGCCCTGCAAGATGCCACAATAGGGAACTTGGTCGGATCCATCGTGGAACATGCGGCCAAAGCAGGGATAATCAACCCAGAAAACGTCATACGCCTTCAAAACGTGCCCCACGCACAACTAGTAAGGCTATGAATTCTCAGTACACGATCACGCTTCGAACGCTGGGCAATTTTCTCAAACCCTCGATCACCTCTCCCCGCAACGGTTCGTCGGTGATAATGGTAAGTTTTGGCTGGGGAATGAAATACGGGTCGTCAGCGACTGCCTGACGGATGCTCACCCCGAATTTGGAGATCACCCTGAAGACATCCTTCAGGATTCCCGGCTTTGCAGCGTCCTCGGGTATGATCTCGACGACTCCAAGTCCAATGCTATGAGCAACGCCTTTCAGATAGGCAAACGGTTCTAGGTTCCGGAATATCCCGCTGAGCACCTTGTCATTCAGTATTCGTTTCGCTGTCAGGTCGACGATCCTGCGGTCTACCCCTGCTTCATTGGCTATCTGGGACGCCGGTATCCTGATGTCACCGCACATGACCTCTCCATCCTCTCTGACCCGCAACCCGTACTTGAAGAGGATACGTGCCACGTTAAGCTGGGCAGGATAATCCTTGAAGACCTCCTGAACCTGTGCCCATATCCCGTTTTTTCCGATGAATTCGCGTTCGGCTCCGGCCATCTGCGCCAGCACCAAACGGGCGAGGCTTTCCATGAACTCCTGATCTATTTTTAGCTCACGGGCGCGCTTGCGGACGCAATCGATGATCTCCCTTTCCCTTTTCTCATCCCTTATCTCGAGGTTCATTTTTTGCTTGATCGCTGCGATCTCCTTGGCCAGCCTGAGACGTTGTGCAACCAAGGAGATGAGTTGCTCGTCGATCCTATCTATTTCCTTCCTGAGCTCCTGCAACTTTTTCGAATGCATGAGCACTTCACTCATAATTTTGATGCGGGTTTGGTTATAATTACCTTTCCAGTACGCCTCCGCCATGCCCTCTCTATCTTTCCGACATCGCCCGGCTTGGCTACAGCCACCACTGCTGGTCCGGTCCCGGTAAGCCCGGAGGATAGAGCACCTCCAGCCATCGCCTCAAGAGCGGGCAACGGGTCATACCCCAGCGCGCTCGAGTAGAGTACCCCGTTCAGCGACAGTGCACCGAACACATCTCCACGCATAGCCATTTCGTGCGCAAATTCGACGCCGTCCGTGATCTGCCTGAGGCGTTCTCGCTTTACCTTGGAGGTGTAGAACTTGCCCGGAGGGACATAGATCAATATTTTCAGCCGGGGGTCCAGATCAAAAAATTTGAGCACCTTCCGAGCTGTGTTATCGGTCACGACGCCGCGACCGTACAAAGAGGCCGCCGCATCGTCCAGGGCGCCAGTTATCGTCACTCCTGCCTCAAAGGCAGCGTCTATCCCCAGATCCAACACGAGCTCTGGAGGGGGACTCTTCTCCAGCGCCGCAAATGTGGCCAGAACCGCGGCATTTGCCGCGGCGCTGCTGCTGGAGAGACCAACAGCTATCGGAAACTCAGACTTCGTCCTCACCGTGGCACCATAGGTGCCCTCTAGCTTAAGATATCTCAGGACCTTCTTCACGCACGTCTCGATCAACCTTGGACTCTCCCTTTTCCCGCCCACCAACTCGCCTGTGATCCTCTTAGAACCCGGAATCAATTCAACCCTCGCATGGACTTTCAGATCCACGCCGAACGCCGCACCCCTTCCAGTGGCGATGGCGTTGACCACGGTCGCTGAGGCATAAGCAGAAGCTGTACCCACCAACCCGCTCAAGCAAGCACCCCTATCTGAACCTAACGGGGTCGATCTTTCCAGCCCTGAGCATGTGATCCACCAAGACCAAAGCAAGCATGGCCTCCGCGACGGGTACTATCCGTGGACATATGTTCGGGTCAAAACGTCCCCTGAGCCTGATCTTCCCTTCCTCCATTTTCACCATGTCAACCGTTTGTTGGGGTTTGGTGATGGAAGGTGTCGGTTTTACGGCTATCCTGACCACTATGGGCATGCCCGTGGAAATCCCACCCAAGATCCCTCCGGCATTGTTCGTCTTGGTGACCAATCTTCCTCCCCGCAGCGCTATCGGATCGTTAGCTTCAGATCCCCGCATCTCCGCAAACTTGCAGCCTGCTCCTATCAGAACGGCCTTGACGGATCCTATCGACATCAAAGCACGGGCTATCTCGGCGTCCAATTTCTCGAATACTGGCTCACCCAGCCCAGCAGGTACCCCAAGCGCGATGACCTCAACCATCCCACCGGTACTGTCGCCTTCGGACGCTGCTTTCAATACGGCCTCCTTCATCCGTTCCGCGATCTTCATGTCCGCGCATCGCATCGGATTTCGTTCCACGTTTTTCCTTATCTCCTGCGGAGACGGATCGCGCTCGAGCTTTACACCAGCGGCCTCGACCGTATGGGCCAACACCTCCACGCGATGGGCTGCCAGCAGCTTTTTCGCTATCGCCCCAGCCGCAACGCGTCCAATGGTTTCGCGTGCTGACGCCCTCCCACCTCCACGATGATCGACGTGGCCAAACTTGAGTCTGTATGCAAGATCGGCGTGGCCGGGACGGGGTCTGGTTCGAACATCCTCATACGGCGACGAGTCCACATCCACATTGCGCACAAGCATGGAAATGGGCGTGCCCAGGGTCTTGCCCTGGAAGACCCCTGAGAGTATCTCGACCTCGTCGCGCTCTTTTCTGGGAGTAGCAAGAACCGACTGGCCCGGGCGCCGGCGATCGAGCTCCCGCTGAATGTCCGCCTCGCTCAGCGGCATGCCAGCGGGAACTCCATCAACCACAACACCGATCGAAGTGCCATGACTCTCTCCCCAAGTTGTGATCTTGAAAATCTTTCCGAAGGTATTCCCACCCATGTGCACTCCCACCCTGAAACTCACCGACGGCTCTATAAACCCTTATGCTCAGGGAGCGCGAACTTTCACATCAATTCCATTTTTGCCCCGAGTTTCTTCATGTCTTCGACGAATCCAGGATAAGAAACTGGGATGCTCTCAGCTCCATCGACCACG
>QMWE01000048.1 GCA_003661465.1 Hadesarchaea archaeon | reverse complement strand
TATCATCGGTCGGCACCAGCCTCCCTTTGACGGGGGCTCCCTGTCAGTCCCCCGTACCTAGCTTCTTTAACGTGCTCCAGATAACAGCACGCGTGCACGCTCGCACTGAAAAAGCTCGCGAGGGAGGACTAATAAGCGGGTAAGAAATTCTGTTAAGGAACTGAGTTCAGTAACTAAGTTCAGCAAATAGGGGCTTTTTGCACCATCCAAACCGTGAACCAACCTCAAATAATTAATTTCTTTTGAGAAGGAGACACAACAATCTCAACCTATTTTGCGGGTGCTAACTTTGGAGATGTCGCAAAATTTAAAAAAATAAAAAAGAAGGGGTTTGTCGCGTTTTTCCCTAAATTTACAGTTTCTAGAACTCTGCAAGCCGCCTAAGCCACTGAGACGCTTAACAGGGTGACCAAATCTAAATCTCGATGCAGTGACGCTACCCTCAGTGAAGCTCTTCTCCATCCATGAACCTGTTGTGAAAGATCCCTGATAAACATCGGGCCAAGAACCATCTTTGTAAACATCGACATCAATTTGATTAGTAATCGTAGGGATGTCAACACGGCTAATGTAGTAACGAACCTTGTCACATTGTATCGCTGAGTCAGGGGTCGCCAATACCTTTGTGTTCCGCCTTTGCATCCCTCTCAGATTGTTGGTGGTCGCTTTATGGCTCGTTCCACTGAACCGCTTCAACTGTTATTGTAAATGTGTAGGTAGTGTTTTCAGCTGCGCTTTGCGGGAGATGCACGTGTAACCGTGCATACGCCCAACGGCCTGGATGGATCTGTGCCCCATTTTCCAATGGAGGTACTGGGGGGCCACCAAATATATCATTTATTCCAGTAAACTCCAGAGTGGTGCCATCTGGAAGGTTACCAGGATCAATGGTGATGTAAGTGTGCAAAGGAATGCTGCCATTATTGTGAACGTCGAGTATCGCGTAGTAATCGATGGATGGGTAGGCATTCGAGATAACAACATCTAACTGGTCATAATCTCCATCACTGTCTGAATCAACCGGGGTGATCGTCATCCCACTTACGTCTTTGTTAGATGGTTCGTTGTCCCATATAGAATGCACACTCCACTCTGCATCCAACTCCCCAGTATACACTGTACCGTTTATGTACAAAGTCTCACTCCAGTGAGCGAATGCCACTCCAGACATTCCCAGCGCTATGATCAGGGTTGCAAATATTCCTATCATCTTTTTCATTCGATCCACCTCATTTTTTCACTCGGGCTATCATCGGTCGGCACCAGCCTCCCTTTGACGGGGGCTCCCTGTCAGTCCCCCGTACCTAGCTTCTTTAACGTGCTCCAGATAACAGCACGCGTGCACGCTCGCACTGAAAAAGCTCGGGAGGGAGGGCTAATAAACAGGTAAGAAATTCTGTTAAGGAACTGAGTTCAGTAACTAAGTTCAGCGGTTGATGGTGGCCTTTTACAATTCAAAATTGAGACCTTCTGTCAAATCTCGACCGGTTGTAGAAGCCACTTCCACACGGGCAAAAATTTTATCCTCTTTCCCCCGACCTTCTCCTCACTCTCGTGGTCGTATGTCAAAATGAGCAAATTTCTACACTTCAACTCCTCGCTTCCCTGCACCAACGATTTGAGTTCTCTATCCCTCACATCGGGATCGGAAATATCGTGACAGACCTGAATCAGCTGTTTCACCTTTCTTCCCTGTTTGAGAACAAAATCGACCTCACGGCCCCGGGAATCTTTGTAATAATAGATTCCAGCGCCATGTTTTTCCGAGATCCTGTTGAAGAGTTCCGTGCACACGATGTTTTCAAGCAATCTTCCCGTATCTCTCGTCAGCCTGAAGCTCATGAAATTAGCAAAGCCATGATCGGCGACATAGACCTTCTTCGGGGCTATTATCTGCTGTTTTAACTTGAACGAAAACCTCTCCAGGACCCGGATCAAAAACGCCTGCTCCAGGTACTCCACGTAATTTTTTACCGTATGGACGTCCCTTATCCCCGTTATCCTCGACAATTTTGAATAAGTAAACTCAGATGAAAAATTAGAAATGAGATACCTCGCGAGTTCCCTGAAACTCCTCTCGTTCCTTATCCCGTGTCTTCGTATACAGTCTTTGTTGACTATATCCTCGTATATGCTCATAACAATTCTGGGACCGAATTTTAGGAACTCTGGAAAACTGCTTCCCCGCAGGTATCTCTCAAACTCCCTTTTCACCTTCGCGATATCCGTCGTCAGATGGATGTCCGGCTTAAAACTTAGAATCTCCCTGAAGGAAAAGGGAAACATGAACACGTCCACATGCCTTCCCGTCAGCGCGGTAGCGAGTTCCCCACTCAGCAACTGGGAGTTGCTTCCCGTGATGATGACTTTCTTCGTCCTTCTTAACCTGTTTGCGAACAATTCCCATTTCTCAACGTTTTGCGGTTCGTCTAACACTATTAGATCCACCTCTCCGTAGAGCTCATAAAAAGCTTGGAGCACCTTGTTCAGGTCTCCTGCGGTTATTCCCACCAACCTCTCATCGTCGAAATTTACGCAGGCAAAATTTTTCCCCATCTCTTTCGCTAAGAGTACGGAGAAAATGGATTTTCCACATCTCCTTACACCCAAAACGGCGAGAATGTTTGGGTATTTTAGGAATTTTTTTGCGGTACCGAGTTTTTCCCTTTGTATTATCTTCTCTTTCCTGAATTTCTCCTCCAACTCAGACTTCTGATCGGCTACAATCCTTTTCAATTCCTCTGTTTCCATGTGTGAACATAAATACAAACTTATTTAAAAAGTTTGTGATTATAACTACAGACTAAGAGGCTCGAAAAAAAAGCTCCTCTGTTTTCACCGAGGCAATCCTAAACACCCAAT
The DNA here is from genome assembly GCA_003661465.1 of Hadesarchaea archaeon. GTDB lineage: Archaea > Hadarchaeota > Hadarchaeia > Hadarchaeales > Hadarchaeaceae > B75-G9. The sequence continues at coordinate 4,362 of QMWE01000048.1, read as the reverse complement.
GAAAACTCTTGACTAGGCTTGTTTCAAGTCCAAATTCACGCGATCCATCAAGCGGGTAAGAAATTTTGTTAAGGAACTGAGTTCAGTAACTAAGTTGAGCACTTACCCAGATAATCGACCACTGTTTGTCTGAGATCACGGCTCAAGCAACCATTTCTAAAGCGGCAAAAACTTGATTTTCTTATCCTTGTACCTCTCGACCCCCTCACGGTCCCAAGTTATCACGAGCATGTCGCTGCACTTCAACTCCTAGCTCGCCTTCGCCAAAGCGCTCAGTTCCCTCTCCCTCGTGTTGAAATCCTCCACATCGTAGCAGACCTAGTATCAGCTGGGCCGTCTTTCCTTTTTTCCTCAGGACGAAACCAACCTCCTTGCCGCCGGAACTAAAATAGACCTTGATCAAAAGTTCGGTGAGCTGGAGAGTCACATCTGCCACGGGTCAAAAAAAAGAAAAAAAAGGAAGGTAATCTCCGTTTCTCTAGACGTCCGTGTCGTCGTAGGTGATCAGGTGACCTTCGAACAGGTATTCCGTTGGGTTCCACGCCACCATCTTTGTTTGTGAGGCATCGTAGTCGCTCGATAGAACCAGCATTATCTTCGCCCCGGTTGGATAGTTTGCGTCGGCCGGATCTGGGAGATCCATGTTAAGCTCCACAGAACCCGCTAGATGGAGTTCGCCGCTGCCATCCGTCGTTCCGTTACCGATCAGGGCACCCGGGTGGTTCCCCGGCCATGGATCCGCATAGTAGATCAGGCTGTAGTCGGTATTTGGCTTGAGTCCATGTCCGTCAAGGGCGTAGTCGAATGTGGGCCCCTGTGGGTCGTACACCATTATGGCCCAAGGACCGTTCTCGACGATCTCCCAGGTGGATGGATCCTTGGAATAGAGATACAGTGGCAGTGGTGAGGGCGGAGGTATCGGCGGGCTGGATTCGTTCCAGTTCCAGAATTCAGCGTATCCGGCGATGGTCGCGGAGGAGCTCTCTGGGCAGAGGTTGCCTTGAGCGTCCTCTTGGGCGATGTGTATGGATATCACCCCGGTCACGGTCTGACCCGGGTCAATCTGTGGGAACCCTGGCCACGAACCACTGAAACTAACTTCCACCCAAGGAGCCAGCGGACCTGTGACATCGAAATCGAGCTTTACGAGATTCGCGGGAACGGTGCCGTTGTTGTGAATCTCCACCACTATATCGCAGGCATAGCAGGGGTAACCATTGGTAATCGTGATCTGTACCTTGTCATCGTCCCCATCGTCATCCGTGTCAATGAGTTCAACCTCACAGTGCCCAACGTCTTTGCCCCCGGCTTCCGGGCTTTCATTACAGGTGGCGCTCGAAAACTCCAAATCCAACTCTCCTGTCTCCACAGTGCCGTTGATGTACAGAGTCTCACTCCAGTGCGCGTAAGCAACTCCACTAATGCCCAACACTAGAATCAACACGGCAAATATTCCTATTCCTTGTCTCACTTTTATTCACCTTTCGAGCAGGGCCGACAACGACCCAAGCTCGGTTTACCTCCTGACCCCGACTTATTAAACAGGCAAGAAACTAAATTCAGAAACTAAGTTCAGTAACTAAGTTCAGGGGCAAGACGATTTTTCGCAAGACGGGACAAAAATTTGTTTTCCCGCGAACGACCGCGGCTTAAAACTAAGACCTTTTTCGCGGTTTCATGAACCCGATGAACACGGTGATGAGCAGGACTATCAGAACCGCCACGAGCCCGGCCGCCAGCACTCCCTGCTCCGAACCCACGTACCCCACCACAGGGACGCCGTCGTCCTTTGCAACGCCCGTGCCGTCTCCAGTTTCACCGGAGCCGGTGCTCTTGTCCTCGTCCTCGGAGCCACTTCCATCGCCCTCTGCGCTGAATCTTCCACCATCTTCTTCACTCTCAGAGTTGCCCTCTTCACCGCCGTCCGTTGAGCCCAGATCATTTCCCTCATCCGATCCGGAGCCGCTGTTCCCATCATCCGTGCCACTTTCCGTGCCGGACTGTTCTGACTGACCAGTTTCTCCACCGGTGTCCGACTCACCGCCCTCCTCGTTCCCGCTAGCGCCGGAAGTAGCCTGGTTCCCGTCCGCACCCGATTCACCACCTTCGTTCTCCTCCGAGCCGGAGCTGTCGTCATTATTCTCCGCCTCCGATTGCCCGTCGGTGGCTTCCGTGTCCCGATCGTCATCTGCCGAGTTTGAGTCATCGCTGTTATCGCCGGCGCCGGATTGACCATCATCACTGGATCCAGGATTGTCTCCTTCTCCCGTTCCACCATCCTCACCATTATCGCCAGATGAGGAGTCGCTGTCGCTTCCCGACTGATCGGAGCCGTCTTCCGAGTCGGAACTGTTCCCCTCTCCAGCATCATCTTCCTGCTGGCAGCCCTCGTTCCACTGAACCGTGATCAGGGTGGCAGAAAACGAATACTCGGCACCCTGCCCCGCGGACTGCGGCAGGTGGACGTGTATCACTCCATACGCCGTCTCACCGGGGTGTATCTGCTCGCACGGCTCTATGTCCAAGTCCGACGTGACGTAATCCTGAAATTCGTCGGGTATGTCCACATCGTCCACATCCAGGATCTCAATGGTGGTACCATCCGGCATCTCTCCGTCATCGATGTCCACGCTCCACACGTGGAGGGGGATGGTCCCCGTGTTGTGGAGGTCGATCAGCTGGTAATAGTGGATGGACGGGTAAGCGTTCTTAACCTCCACGATGAGGGTGTGCCCGGTTTCGTCCTCCGGGTCGAGGTAACATTCGATGAAACTTACATCCTTTTCGGGGGGCTCGGTGTCCCAGCTCGGCCCAGCGCTCCATCTGGCATTGAGTTCCCCGGTCTTCACGGTGCCAGAAATGTACAAGGTCTCAGACCAGTGGGCGTAAGCTATCCCTGTCATGCCCAGTATCACTATAACAGCTGTAAATATCCCAACGCCCTGCTTCATCCTACTTACCTTCCTCAGTCCGTGTATGCACCTCTGATAGGGGCCTTTTGTGCCTCCAAAACCCCACTAAAACACCCAAACTCATGCCTATTGAATGGGTAGGAAACTCTGATCAGAAATTGAGTTAAGAAACTTTGTTCAGTAACAGTATTCGGGGGGGAAGAGATTTTCAGCCTACCTCTTTTTCTAGGGCTTCGATCACTGAATTGAGCTCCTGCTTGGTGAGACATACGTGCATCGGTAAACACACGACCCTGCGCAACACCGAATCAGCCACCGGAAATTTCCTCCCCCCATCGACGTAGGGAATCAACGACGGGATCATATGGCACGGTGGGTAGTACAGATCACCGAGCTCGATCCTGTATTTTTCCCTGAAAATTTTTCTAAGTTCCACCCCGTCAAATCCCTCATCCAAAGTCACCAGAAATTTGTAGTATGTATGGGTCCCTGAGAATTTTTTCTGAGTCACGCTGACGTGATCCATTTTATCTATGTGTTTGATGTAGTACCTCGCTATCCTGTTCTTTTTTTCGATGAACTCATCCAAACGCCGAAGTTGATACCTTCCCAAAATAGCATTTATTTCATTCATCAGTGAATTTCCGCTGATCATTTCCGATATCCCCCGTCTTGACCTGCATCCATAATTTCTCGCCATGCGGGCGTGCTCTGCGAGTTTCTCATCGTTAGTGGCTATCGCGCCCCCCTGGCCCGTCGTGATGGGTTTTGTGGGATAAAAGGAAAAAACAGAAACATCGCCGAACGTTCCGGCATTTCTCCCAAACGCCTTGGCCCCGAGGGAGTGGGAGCAATCCTCCAAGCACAATATTCCTCTATTCCCGCAGAACTCTGCAATTTCCACTATTTCTGGGCTCACTAGCCCCGCGATGTGGGTGGGAACCGCCGCGACCGATTTCTCCGAGACGTTTTTCTTTATATCTTCCACCGACGCACAGAGAGACCCCGCATCTATGTCGGTGAACACGGGTCTATTCCCGGAGAGGATGGAAGCGTGAGGAGCAGAAACACAAGTGTTCGTCGGGATGATGACCTCCTTTCCACCGGAACCCAAAAATCGCATGACGACCTCCAGAGCGGAGGTTCCAGAACTGACCAAAATTACGTGATCAACTCCTATGTACTTCGAGAGCTCTTCTTCCAAAAGTTCGATGTTTGATCCATCCGAAACGACCCCAGCAGACAGAGCCGCTCCAACCTCCTCTTTTATCTTTTCGATATCTTTCTGGGGGAAGAACGGCCTGGAAACTTTGATCATCCCATCAGCCGTGGCCTCCAACCCGGAAGTCCTCCTTTTCATTATATCCACCGATTTTCATCACCTTACTCTTGAGTCAATATAGGGTTAACCCTCACCCGACCGTCGGTGTCCCACAGTATGTCCAAAACT
>QMWE01000047.1 GCA_003661465.1 Hadesarchaea archaeon | reverse complement strand
AGAAAGAGGTGGAACAGTATGTGGTGGTGGCCGGGTTTCGGTTGGGGAAGAGGTCGCGGCTGGGGCAGAGGCTGGTTTGGCCCTTGGCCAGGCAGAGGACCATTTAGTTACTTACCTCCATGGCAGAGACCAGGATGGATCTTCGGCTTTGGAAGAGGATTCGGCTGGGGAGCCGGATGGTGGGGCAACCCATACGTTTGTGCCCGCTTTCCTTGGCTTCCGAGATGGTGGTGGGCCAACCCTGCTTTCTATGGATCCTACGGTTATACTCCATGGGGATATGGGTACCCTAGCTATGCATCCTCTTATGGGACGTATTCTCAGTACCCATATGTGATATATTGACGAGTGAACAAAGAAAGAGGTGGAACAGTATGTGGTGGTGGCCGGGTTTCGGTTGGGGAAGAGGTCGCGGCTGGAGATGGATGTGGTACATGAATCCATATATGGTGTATCCTCCTTACATGGGGTATTTGCCCTACACCCAATATCCACAAACACAACGCCAATCCCAGCAAACCACGCAGGAGTCCTCCCAACAATTACCGATGCCCTATTCATTCATTCCATTTATACCACCTCCCCCAACCCCTGAGCAGGAAATAGAGGCGTTGGAAGAGTACAAAGCCGAACTGGAAGAAGAGCTCAAGGGCATCGAGGAGAGAATAAAAGAATTGAGGGAGTCCCTAGCCAAAAAGGATAGCGGGACAGAGTGACCATTTTGAGTAAGATCACGATAGCTATAGCCACGAAGGGGTCAAAAGGCTTGAAGGATGAAGTTTCGGAGGTCTTTGGCCGGGCCCCTACCTTCACCTTGGTTACTGTTGAAGATGGAGTGATCAAAAACACGAAAGTTATAGAAAACCCAGCAGCTCCCTACGAATTTGGAGTGGGACCCATTGTTGTGAAGATGCTCTCCGATAAGCGTGTCAAGGTGGTAGCAGGAGCGGAGTTCGGCGTGGGAATATCCACACTTCTCAAGGACAAGGATATCAGAATAGTGAAAGTGAAACCAGAGATGAACGTTTGTGATGTTGTGGATACCATTATTAAGCAGGTCAAATAAAGATGGAGGGGGTTTCATGAGAGTTGCCATTCCGTCAAATGTACCTGGGGGACTAGATGCAACGATTTCCCCACACTTCGGACGATGTGAAATATTTACGGTGGTGGAGATCAGGAGTGGCAAGATAGAGAATGTGAGTACAGTGGAGAACCAGGGTTCACATCTTGGATTTGGACCCACACCAGCAGAAATTCTAGCGTCGAAGAGCGTGGACGCGATATTGGCTCAAGGAATGGGTCCCAAGGCCATGCAACTCTTTGCTCAAAAAGGAGTGGCAGTTTACATGACCTCGGCTAAGACCGTCAGAGAGGCGATAAACGAGTTGGTTGAAAATAGAGCTAAACTGGCGTCGCTGGAAGATGCTTGCAAGGAAGCTAGGGAGTCGGCTAGGAGTCCTCCACCCGTGTTTCCTCCTTTTGCTCCAGGAATGGGTGTGGGTCGCGGAATGGGTCGAGGTATGGGAGCGTACCCTTTTGTACCCCCTACAGTTCAATATCCACCTCAGCAAATGTCAAAACCTTCGATCTCCACGGGGGCCTTCAAGGTCGGCGTCGCGAGCCAAGGGCCTGGGGGGGCAGAGGATTTGGTATCTCCAATGTTCGGGAGATGTTCCACCTTCACGGTTTTGGAGATCGATGGAAAAAAGATCAAAAATATAAGGATACTTCCGAACCAGTACGTCTCCGCACCTAGTGGGGTCGGAATCGCCGTGGTTCAGATGCTTGCCAATGAGGGCGTGAGGTATATTCTGGCCGGGAGATTCGGTCCAAATGTGTCTGCTGTAGCGGGCCAACTTGGTATTCAGATGATAATGGTTCCCCCTGGGATGAAAGTAAAAGATGCTGTAGAACAGTATTTGTTGAATGTCTCCCGAGGATAACTTTCAATCAATTTTTGGTACGCATTGGCGAAATAGGTTGGTTGGATGGACCTAAATATTGCCTTTTGGGAGGTATAAAGATGCGTGAGCTGGTTGTATGTAGTGGAAAGGGCGGTGTGGGGAAAACTACTGTAGCTTCGTCACTCGCGGTGTTTTTTGCCACCCACGGTGTGAAGGTCTTCACCGCTGACGCAGATGTGGATGCGCCGGATCTTCTGCTGGCACTTGGAGGTGGAAAGACGCTTTTCTCCACTGAGGTCGAGGCGTCGAAAAAGGCAGAGGTAGATCCCGAAAAATGCATAGGTTGTGGCAGGTGCCTTTCGGTATGTCCATTTGGAGCCATGGTGAAAGGAGAGGATGGAAAGGCGGTGGCCGTGTCCATGATGTGCGAAGGATGCGGCACCTGTAAACTTGTCTGTCCCGTAGGTGCGATCGCGGTGAAAAAAACGCCTACGGGCACCATAACGGTCGAGGAGACCAAGTATGGCTTTGAATGCGTGACCGGAAAATTGCGATTGGGGGAACATAACTCTGGACATTTGGTGGCAAGCATCAAGAATATCGCCCGGAGAAAAGCACAGGATAGAGGAAGTGATGTCCTGATAATTGACGCGGCTCCGGGCATCGGATGCCCGGTCATAGCTTCGGTCACTGGCGCGGATTACGTGATAGCGGTTACCGAGCCCACACCCACCGCGATGAGGAATCTCGAGCGACTTTCCAGAGTTGTGAAACACTTTGGAATCCCGGCCGGCGTGGTAATCAATATGTGTGGACATTCGAAGGATTTCGAAGCGATCCTCAAGGATTGGGTTACACAGGAACTTGGATTTCAAATTTTGGGGGAGATCCCCGTGGATTATAATGTAGTCCAGGCGCTTGTGCAGATGACTCCAGTGGTGGAGTTTAATTCAGATGCTGCAGCGTCAAAATCTCTTGTGAGAATAGCAGAACGAGTGGGGAGGTTGGTGCTTTGAAAACTCTCAGAAAAAAAAGCGTAGACACACCCATCATCGCCGTGACCGGTGGAAAAGGTGGCACGGGGAAAAGTACAATCGCTGTGAATTTAGCGGCAGGACTGAGTTCCAGTGGTCTCAAAGTTATGTTGGTCGACGCTGATGTGGATGGACCCAGCTGTGCCTCGTTGCTGGGGATGAAGCTAGGATCCGGTGAGACTGTGAACACTTTTCTCCCAATCATCGATCAAGAAAAATGTGTCAGATGTAGAAAATGTGTAGAATCATGTTCTGAGCATGCTCTGATAGGACTCGTAGGACAGGTGCCAAAACTCTTTGAGGAACTTTGCTCTGGATGTAGAGCATGTCAGATAGTATGTGACCATGGAGCGATCAGAGAGGGGGGTAAAAAAGTTGGGACCATTTATATCTCAGACTTCAGCGGTATCCGGGTAGTGGTTGGGGAGCTAAAACCTGGAGAGCCGAGGTCCCCTGTGATGGCCCGCCTCACGATACTTAGGGCAATTGATGAACTACAGAGGGGCACGTATGATGTAGTAGTAATCGATACCGCGCCGGGAGTACATAACACAGTAGCTCAGCCGCTCTGGGTTTCAGACTTTGCACTGGCGGTTACTGAGCCCACACCTTTGGGAGCTCATGATCTGAGATTCATCTTGGAGCTTACCCGTGAGCTGGATTTGCCCGTCGGGGTGATCCTGAACAAGGCCGATGTACCTGGCGGTTTGAGGGGAGACATAATAAAGACCTCACGTGAATTTGGGACAGATGTGATTGCCGAGATACCCATGGATACAGAACTGCTTCGTTCCTATATTTCCGGACGACCGTTGGTGGAGATGTCCAGAGACTCCCCCGCCGCACGTTCCTTACTTTCCATAGTCTCCCGGGTCAAAGAAATACTCGATAAGTGGAAAGGTCATCCATCATCGATCAATTCTGGAGTCAAAAATCCATGAGAGTTGATACCATTTTGAGGAGACGAGGAAAAGAATATCTTTGGTTTTGGTTCTCTCATACGGTCAGCGGACACGATAAAGTACCAATAGGCAGTTAACCTCTTACCATTTTTGTACCACAGTTCGGACAGCTTACGGTGTAGCAAGGAACTCCGATCCGATGAGCAACTTTTGCCCCGCAGTTGGGACACACACAGTTTCCTCCAGGGCCTGCTCCAGAACTTGTTCCTCTCATTCTGCCTCTGCCGCCTCTGTGGCCCATTCCCCTGCCCATCCCTGCTCCTCTACCGTATGGTCCAGTTCCGTCACCCATCGGCATGACATGACCTCGGCTAAGTGTAACAGTTTTCGTGCTATAAATTTCTATCGAAAACCGACTCGCATCTGCTTCTCGTGGGACAATCCAAGACAATTTAGGGGAAAAAGTATTTGGACATTACTTATTATAGACCGTTGGAGACAACTTGTCATGTTATCCTGAGTGTGGAGGGTTGAGGAATGGGAGCAGATGTTATAATCATCTATTTTGGGATTGGGATGCTCGCCGGCCTCATGAGTGGAATATTTGGGATCGGTGGAGGCTCTGTGAGAATCCCACTTCTCCATCTTGTGGGGTTACCGCTCGTTAGCGCGTACGGAATAAATTTATTGATCATTCCGTTCTCCTCTATGGTGGGAGCCATAAGCCACAGGGATAACCTGGACAGACATGTAGCAAAGTATGTGATACTCGGCGGTGTGGGGGGCTCTGTGGTAGGAGCGTTTTTCGTTGGAACGATCTCACCCCTGTGGCTGGCAGTTCTTTTTGTGATGATCTCAGCGGTGACAGTTATTGGAATTTATCTCGAAAAGCTTGCTCCTCGAATTGCCAGAAAGGTAAATCCAAACCCGATGAATATCACGGTTGGAACGTTTTTCCTCAACTTGCTCACAGGTATGAGGGGGGGAAGTGGTGGATCCCTTTTTCCATCTTTTTTGAAAACGATGGGATTGAACATCCGCAGGGCGATTGCTACTTCTCTCTTCTCGACGGTCTTTACGGCCAGCGCCGGTTTACTCGTCTACTATGGCAGAGGGGATATCCTATGGCTGCCGGCTGTGCTCGTTCTTGCTGGCTCCCTCTTGGGAGTGAGGATTGGGAGTTTGATCTCGATGAGGACAAAGCCAAGATGGTTGGAGGCTAGTCTAGCTGTGGTGGTCATGGCTCTCGCTGCTATCGTCCTCTACAAGACATTAATAATGTAAAATACCAGATTCAATATCGAGAATATGGCGGTAATGGAGATAAGCGTAATCCCTTTGGGGACAAAAACACCTTCGGTGAGCAAGCATGTCGCAAAAGCTTTGGACGTGCTGAAAAATGAGAAAGATGTCAAATATCAGCTCACACCTATGGGGACCATCGTGGAGGGTGACCTCGAAAAGCTTTTGAGTATAGCCCGAAGGATGCATGAGTCTGTCTTCAACGAAGTTCTCAGGGTAGTAACGACCATTAAAATCGATGATCGGCGAGATAAACAGCTGACGATGGGAAGCAAAGTTAGATCTCTACAAGAAAAAATTCAGACTGGCAGCGAATAAAAAATTTTAAAAAGGATCATGAAGAGAAGAGAGGGTTACAATGAAGAGAAACACAGATGTTCTGATCATAGGCGGGGGTCCAGCTGGAATCGTTTGTGCCCTCACAGCGAGGTGGAATTACCCAGAAAAGAAAATTCTCCTGATGAGGGATGTGGAGCAGGGTGTTATTCCATGCGGCATTCCGTATATGATATCAAGCTTGGAAAAGCCGGAACAAAATGCCGCCAGTTACTCTTCTCTTGAAAAACAGGGTGTAGACCTTGTGGTGGAACGTGCCGTGAGGATCGATCGCAAGACCAAAACTGTTCACACCGAAAGTGGGAATGATTATCACTATGAAAAGTTGGTTTTGGCACTTGGTTCAACCCCTATTCTTCCGCCAGTCTCAGGCATAGAGAAAAAGGGAGTATATCCCATAAAAAAAGATCTCGGTTACCTCACAAAAATGGTTGAGGACATAAAAAAATGTAGAAAGATTTTGGTACTCGGTGGAGGGTTCATCGGGGTCGAATTTGCAGATGAACTTTCTAGAATAAAAGGTCTCGAAGTAGTGGTAGTAGAGATGCTTCCCCACCTTCTGGCCAATTCCTTCGATCCCGAATTTTCGAAGCTGGTGGAGGAAAAATTGCGCTCCCAAGGAGTGAGGATACTGACAAACACCCGAGTTGAGGAAATTCTCGGTGATGAAAAAGTCCAGAAGGCACGTCTTTCGAATGGTGATGAAATGGATATCGATCGCGTGATCTTGGGGATAGGGGCCAAGCCAAATACCAAGTTGGCTACGGACGCTGGCCTCGAACTCGGTAGAGGAAAGGGTATATGGGTGGATGAATATATGAGGACCACCGACCCTGATATCTTCGCAATTGGCGATTGTGCTGGTAAGAGGGAATTTTTCACCCGAAAGGACGCTCCTATACTGCTGGCCTCCATCGCCACCGCAGAGGCACGTGTCGCTGGGGCCAATCTTTACCAGTTGAAGGTACTGCGGGAGAACAAGGGGACGATCGGTATTTTCTCAACCTATGTCGGGGGGCTCGTGTTGGGATCTGCCGGGATGACCGAAAACACGGCAAAACGGGAAGGTTTCGATGTAATCTCTGGAAAGGCCGAGGTGGTAGACAAACATCCATCCAAATTGCCTGGTGCGCAGAAGGTATTGATAAAATTGGTATTTTCAAAAGAGAGTCAGGCTCTGCTGGGAGGGCAAGTTGCTGGAGGAATGTCATGCGGAGAACTAATTAATACGATCGGAATCGCGATACAAAAGAGATTCACGATAACAGAACTAGAAACATTTCAGATGGCTACACACCCTTACCTCACACCACCCCCTACCATGTATCCTCTGGTTTTAGCTGCACAAAATGCGGCAAAAAGTCGATAATTCGTGTAGCCTATACCTTCCCTTCCAGCCAGCCAATTTTAACGTTGTCTTTCCAGTCAAATTTTGGAACATATGGCTTGATGTCCAGCAGAGGGGTTCCGTCGAGCATATCGACACCTTTCACCCGGAGGATGTTCCACTCACGTTTCAGCAATCTGACGATCGTGAGCCCTATCGGGTTCGGCCTGTTTGGGGATCTCGTGGCGAAAAGCCCGCGCGGGACACCATCCAGGTAAGGTTTCACCAGGAGCCCCATCGACTCCAAATAATGCTTCTTTTTCACAGAGCGTTCGATTGATCTGTGGAACACGTACAAGATTATAAGGTGAGAAAAACCTTCGATATCCTTCAGTCCCTCTTCGTACTCTTTAAAAACTTCGATTTCGCCTACATCCTTCGATTTGT
>QMWE01000046.1 GCA_003661465.1 Hadesarchaea archaeon | reverse complement strand
CCGCTTCAAATGCTGCTGCTGGCTGCTACTATTCCACCGTTCGTTGGACTGATACCGCTGCTGCCCGGTGGGCTGGGAACGGTCGATACAGCGTTTTTCTTTATATACACAGGGCTGGGATTTGGGGTACCACCAGAAATAGCTTTAAGCGCTATTCTGATAGATCGAGCGATAACGTATGTGTTCGGGACCCTAGTCGGCGGTAGCGCGTTATCCTATTTGGGAATTCGTATCTGGACAAAAAAGTCCTAAGCCTCAATCCTTTTTTATCTCCCTAAGATACCCGGGTTCTTTAACCGACCCAGTTTTGAATAGTTCTAGGTAGCCACTCAAATATCTCATAACGGTTTTCACGTGACCCTTTTGTCTTGTCCGTCTTATCGATGTCACCGCGTACATTTTGGGTTCAAATTTTTCCTTTCCGATCTGCTTCATTCGCATAGAAAGATCAACATCATCCAGCATGTCGAGGTCCTCCCTAAAACCTCCTGCCTTTAAATATGCTTTCCTCAGGTAGGCACAGTTTGCTCCGGAGAATTGATGGAAACCTACAGCTGATGAAATTCTCCTGAGGAGGTCAGCACATACGTAAAAAATTAGTCTGTCAGAAAGTCCACCACCATCTGGGAGCAGTGGTCCGCCGACACCGACGATGTTACTCTCACTGAACGCGTTGTTCACGGTTTCGGTCCAAGTTTTGGGGACTACTGTGTCTCCATCGATAAAAGCCACTATTTCAGAGTCCACAGATCTGACTGCAAGGTTTCTGGCCGCCGCCGTTCCTTTACCCTCATCGAAGAGCATCTTGTCCGCATACTTTTCTGCTATTTTCACGGTATTATCTCTGCTGTGCCCATCGACGACGACTATCTCATAATCTTCAAATGTCTGTCTTTCAAGAGCTTCAAGGCATCTGTTTATGGTCTTTTCCTCATTGAATGTGGGCACTATCACTGAGATCCTCATCGGAAATTGATATCAACCCCTGCAGTTATAGGGCTTATCGTGATAAGTGTAGTGATTTCAACGCTGAACGAGGGCAAATATCTGGATGCGACCCTCAGGGCTGTAAAAAGGCAGAGCTACAGAGGTGATCTGGAGATCATAGTTTCTGACAGTCGTTCTGAAGACGATACACAGGAAATCGCAAAAAGACATGGTGCAAAAGTGGTGCTATCCGATAGACTCGGTCCGGCCGCTGGAAGGAACCGTGGAGCACAAGTTGCGAGGGGAGATATCTTGGTGTTTTTGGACGCTGATACGATACCATCCAGTGGCGTTCTCTCTGCCATAAACGAAATGTTAAAAATGAGAAGAGATGTCGTTGGTGGAACTTGTAAATTTCTGCCATATGGTGGTGGATTTGTCGATTGGATGCTATACGCTCTGAGCAATGGTGCTGCGAGGATGATGATAAAATTGGGGTTGCCTATGGACCCAGGATATTGTTTCTTTTACAGAAGGAAAATTTTTGATAGGTTGGGCGGAATCAGGGAAGACCTCTCCCTAAATGAAACCCATGACTTGGCCATTCGCTCCAAGAAGTATGGAAAATTTGTTTATCTTAATATTCCAGTATTTACTTCCTTGAGGAGATACAGAAAAGCTGGATATCTTCGTACGGTTTGGATGTACATAAAATCGACCATCGAATATTTTAAAACCGGCACGGTTCCGAGATCGAAATTTAGATTTGAACCAGTCAGGTAATCTGAGCGGTGGTGGAGTGAAAGTTGGGATTTTAGGAGGAGGCTTGGCTGGACTCGCTTCAGCGAGCTTTTTGAAGCACGACTTTGAGATCCTTGAAAAAAATAATGAGTATGGTGGCCTGTGTAGGAGTTTCACTGAGAGAGGATTTACATTTGATTATGGAGGAGGCCACATCATCTTTTCCAAGGACAAAAAAATCTTGGAAATAATGATTCGAAAGTTGGGAAAAAACGTTGTCAAGAGGAAGAGAAATACTAAAATATTCTTCAAGGGCAGATATGTGAAATATCCGTTCGAGAACGGGCTCTCCGATCTATCGAGGAGAGATAATGCCGAATGTTTGTACACATATGTGGAGAATTGGTTGAAGTCGAGGAGAAGAAAGGTTCGTGAACCGAGAAACTTTAGGGAATGGATGTATCGCACCTTTGGGAAAGGCATAACGGAGAAATATCTAATTCCATACAATCGAAAAGTATGGAACTTTGATCCGGGACAGATGTCTGTGGATTGGGTCAGAGACAGAGTTCCGCAACCTCCGGTTGAGGATGTGATAAAATCCTCGCTCGGTGTACAGACGGAAGGATACACTCACCAACTTTATTTTTATTATCCAAAAGTGGGAGGGATTTACTCCTTCATAAGATCGTTTGCACGTGGGCTGAGAAATAAAATAACTCTAGGTTTCGATGTTAAACATGTTAGAAAAGAGGGGAATAAATGGATCGTCTCCGACGGGAAAATTGAAAAAATGTTTGATAGGATCATCTCAACGATCCCGATCGAAAACTTGGTCGATGCTTATCGTGGCGCACCGAAAGATGTGAAACAAGCGGCAGATGGGCTTAAACATAATTCATTAATAACTGTCCTGCTTGGTTTCGATATCAGGAAGATGAATGATATTCACTGGCTTTATTTTCCCAGAGAAGAGGAAGGGTTATTCAATAAAGTATGTTTTCCGTTCAATAACAGTCCAGAGGTAGTTCCTAGGGGAAAGAGCTCAGCAATTGTCGAGATAACGTGTTCTCCCGAGGGTAAAGTCTGGAAGATGAAGGAAGAAAAACTTATCGAACATGTGGTTGATAAACTTCATGATCTCAAAGTGATAAAAAAGAAAACCGTTTGTTTTTCTAAAGTAGCTAAGTCAGATCATGCTTATGTGATAAACGATCTGGATTACGAGAGGAATACAAAAATTCTTCGAAGATTTTTTTCAGATGAGGGAGTGGTATTGTGTGGTAGATTCTCTGAATTTAAATACTTGGGAATGGACGCTACAGTCAAGAGTGCGATGGAAAAAAGCGAACAAGTGAACAGAATTCATCCGTCGGTTTAACTTAGCTCCCGATAGAATTCTTCTAATTTTGTGACACATTTTTCAATTGAATAATTTTTTGAAGTTTTGAGCGCATTTTTTTTCATTCGCTGAGAAGTTTCAAATGTCATGATTTTTTCTGCCAGTCCTCCTATATCCTTTGACTTGAAGAGATAACCATTTTTTCCGTCACGTATTATCTCAGGGATAGGGCCAGAGCGGGCTCCGATAACTGGTGTTCCGCAGGCCATAGCTTCCACAAGTACAAGCCCTTGGGTTTCGACCTCAGATGCCACAATCAGAGCATCCGCCGCGGAATAGTAAAGTGGTTTGAGTTTTTCTGGTATAAATCCTCTAAAAATGACTTTATTTTTTAGACCGAGTTTCGTCGTTAATTTTTTCAATTTTTTCTCGGCAGGTCCTCTTCCGGCTATCACCAGTCTGGCATCAACATTTTTGAATGCCTGAATTGTTATGTCCACATTTTTTTCGTGCCCGAGTCGACCCAATGAAAGAAAAATTTTTTCACCTTTTAATCTTAGTTTTTTCCTAGCTTTGTTTTTGTCAAATGGCCTGAAAAAATTGACATCAATACCGTTGGGGATTACCTCGATGGGCTTTCTGATTTCATGGTCACGTAGAGTTTTTTTGAGCGTTTTACTTGGAGCAATTAATCTTTCGTGCTTGTTGTAGAACGTTCTGCAAAACTCCCAAGTTATCGGTCTGAGAATGGTCTTTCCAAGTTTTGATACATAACCTACATATTCGGAGAGCAGTGTATGAAATGTGGAGACCTTGGGAATCCCCTGAAACTTGGCGACACGCCATCCAAAAAAACCCATGGTAAATGGCGAATGAGTGTGGACAACATCGAGTCTTGGTACTTTGTCTCTTCCTTGAGGCACCGCTATCATGAATTCAGGATATGGTTTGAATTTAACCGCAGGATAGGAGTGGACGGTCACCCCTTTGAACTCTTTTATGTTGGATTTCGGGCAAAAGATAAACACCTCGTGTCCACGTTTGGTCAGTTCCTCGCCAGCGTTCAATAATGAGGTAACCACACCATTTCTCTGCGGTAAAAAAGTGTCAGTGAAGAAACCTATGCGTATAGTTTTCCCCCCTTTACTGATATCCCCATAGATGCTGAATGGTTTTTCTGAAACTTGTTCTCGCTCTGAGGTTTGCAAGCACGATCTTCATACGGTATTCGCTTTTCAGAGTTTTCCACAATTGATATGCTAGGTAAGAAGCTCTTTTTATGAATTTTTTGTAAAATTCATCTATCATTTCGATTAATTCTCTTTCTTTTAAGTAAGAGGGATAGATATTGACAGCTGGTACCGGTGCCTCCCAATGCTGCTCCCCGTCCATATATCCTTTTTTGATGGCGTTGTCCCATAGTTCGATTCCAGGAGCTAGGATCAAAACATTCATCTGGGGGAAATCCATACCTTTCAGGCTGAAAGCAAAATCAAATGTTTGTTGTACATCTTCTTTCGTTTCAATTGGGGCACCAACTATAAATGAACCTATCACGTTTTCTATACCTGCCTTTTTGCTGTTTGATACGGCCTTTCTGCTCAGTTCCGGAGTGATATTTTTTCCGTAGTAATCTAAAACCTTCTGAGTGCCGCTCTCCAGTCCGAAATATATCGTCTTACACCCCACTTTAGAAAATTTCTTCAACGTTTCCAGCGATGCTTGGTCGGCTCTGCCTTCTGCCCACATTTTCAGTTTTATCTTTCTGGACTTTAACAACTCACAGATCTTTTCTACACGTTTTGGGTTTAATAAAAGATTATCATCGACAAATCCTATCTCCTCGTACCCTTCGCTCCATAGCATTTCCATCTCATCGACGACGTTTTCCGGGGATCTGAACCTGACTTTTCTTGCAGTAAAGGCGGAACACGCACAGTATTTGCACCCATACGGGCATCCCCTCGAACTCAGTATGGTCGTAAACTTACAACCGCTGCCCAATACGCCTACGAGTTCTGAGTGGTATTCTTGTTCTAAGAGGTGTCTATCTGGGAACGGAAGTTCGTCCAGCTCTTGGATAAGGGGTCTGGGGGACGTTCGGACCACACCTCCATTATATCTGAAGGCGATACCTTTTACCTCTCTAATGTCTCTTTCTTTTTCCAACGTCTCCACTAGATCCAAAAAGGTGTACTCTCCTTCCCCCAGAATAACATAATCAGCACAGTGGTAACTTCTCAGAAGTCTCTCGTATTCAAAGGTAGGATGATAGTTTCCGTAGACGATTTTAATATCAGGATTTTTTTCCTTGATCGCTTGTGCCAATTTTACGCTTTGTCTAAACGTGTGTGTCAGAGCGCTCAATCCCACAACTTCGGGTTCCTCCTTCACTACCCGCTCAACGACTTTCTCGACAGGCAGCTGCATTCTTGCATTATCTATGAGCTTAATCTCGTGTCCATGTGTTTGAAGCACCGTTCCGATGTATAACAAGCCAAGCGGTGGCCATGCTGCTTCATTTTCTATTCGTTCTGGTAAGTGGGTATTTGAATTTAGCAAGACTACTTTCACGTGATCTCCACTGTTTGATTGTCCATATCAATAAGATAAAATACCTCAAATTAAAGATGTTAGGAGACCATGAAGGTACTTGTCACTGGTGGGGCTGGGTTCATAGGCTCTAATCTGGTGGAGGAATTGGTCCGGCACGGTGAAGACGTTACAATACTGGACAATTTTGTTACCGGTGCCATGGAGAATTTGAGGACAGTCCAAAATAAAGTGAACGTTATCCGAGCCCCATGTTCGGCGATTCCAAAATTAGAGCTTTCTGAGATAGAATTGATCTTTCACATGGGTATTCCCTCCAGCTCACCTATGTACCGCGAGAATCCTCGGTTGGTGGGGGAAGCTATAAATGAGTTCATAGATGTATTCGATCTAGCGAAGAAAAATGGTGCTAAAGTCGTCTATGCGTCGACTTCTAGCATGTATGGCCGTTGTAGGCCGCCTCACCGCGAAGACATGATATCAGAACCTTTTGATTATTATACGGAAGCCCGTATCTCGATGGAACGGCTCGCGCACGTGTACAATGAGTTGTATGGTGTCAGTTCGGTCGGCATGCGGTTTTTTTCCGTTTATGGTCCCCATGAGCTGGCGAAGGGAAAGTATGCCAACATAGTGAGTCAATTCATGTGGAGTATGCTGGAGAACAGACCACCGATAATATATGGAGACGGTACTCAGACTAGAGACTTTGTCCACGTGAGTGATGTGGTCAAGGCATGTATGAAGGCGGCTGGGTCTGACCTGAAATGTGAGGTGATAAACGTTGGTACTGGCAGGAGCTCCAGTTTCAACGACGTGGTGCGGATACTCAACGATCTTCTCGGTAAATCAATCAAACCGGAGTACAGGCAGAATCCGATCAAAAATTATGTTTACCATACGCTCGCGGATCTAACCAAGGCCAGAAAATTACTCGGGTACGAACCAAGTATAAAGCTCGAGGATGGGATTAAACTATTATTGAAAAAAGTGTAGTTGCTATCCATGCAGGACTGGCTACACCTCCTAGCTCAAAATTTCGGTTATCTAGGTGTTTTTCTGGTGGGTCTGGTAGGTGCGGCCTCAGTGATAATACCCGTTCCGTCCACAGTGGTTCTCTTAGGGATCGCCACCACAGGATTCTTTGATCCATTTTTACTCGCGGTAGCGTTTGGTCTGGGTTCAGCAGTGGGGCAGCTTACAAGTTATGTGGTTGGATATGCTGGTAGAGTGGTTGTGGGCAAAAAGTACAAGCGGCGCATGAATGCCATGTTGAAAATATTTGAGCATTATGGGATGATCGCCGTGTTCATCTTCGCTTTGACCCCGCTGCCAGATAGCTTGCTTTTTATTCCTATGGGACTCGTTCACTACAGTCTACTGAAGGTGTTCGTCGCAGCGGCAGCTGGAAAGATTTGTATGTCTCTGATAATCACGTATTTTGGCACCGTGGCAGGTCAAGTTTTTGTCGAAAGTTGGATTTTTGGCTTAGCCACTGCCATCTTCCTGATCCTAGTGGTCGTTGCTATATTCAAGATAGACTGGGAGAAAGTTGTGAAAAAATATCTACCAAAAAATAAAAAGGGAAAAAAGGGTACTTAAGTCTCGCCTGTCTTTATTCGGCTGGTTTTAGCCGGTTCTTTAGTTTTTCCAAGACCTTTGGTAAAGTGGTGTATTCCATGGACTCTGGACCAAGTCGAGCAGGTTCGAACTCACCCATTCTCCGCAATACT